>JAHWJN010000124.1 GCA_019348395.1 Chloroflexota bacterium | reverse complement strand
GATGCCGCCCAAGCCCGACGGCGTGGA
The DNA here is from genome assembly GCA_019348395.1 of Chloroflexota bacterium. Taxonomy (GTDB): domain Bacteria; phylum Chloroflexota; class Limnocylindria; order QHBO01; family QHBO01; genus JACDBZ01. The sequence continues at coordinate 4,184 of JAHWJN010000124.1, read as the reverse complement.
GGAGGGCGTGCTGCGCGGCCTCTACCGGTTCAAGCCGGCCGAGGGCGGGTCACGCCGGGTTCAGCTGCTCGCCTCCGGACCCATCCTGCTCCAGGCCCTGAAGGCGCAGCAGGTGCTCGCCGAGAAGTACGACGTCGCCGCGGACGTGTGGAGCGCCACCAGCTTCCAGCAGCTGCGCAACGACGCGCTCGACGTCGAGCGCTGGAACCGGCTGCATCCCGACGCCGAGCCTCGAGTGCCGTACGTCCGCCAGTGCCTGGGCCCGACGCAGGGCCCCATCATCGCCGCCACCGATTTCATGAAGGCGGTGCCCGACATGATCACGCGCTGGGTCGACCGACCGTACACCGTGCTCGGCACGGACGGCTTCGGGCGCTCCGACACCCGTGATGCGCTGCGCGAGCACTTCGAGGTCAATCCCGAGCACATCGCCTACGCCGCCCTCCACGGCCTCTGCCTCGAGGGAGCGTCCACGCCGGACGAGCTGAAGCGCGCGATCGGGGACCTCGGGATCGATCCGGATCGGATGAACCCGCTCCACGCCTAGGCTCGCTCGCGCAGAGGGATCATGGATGGGGCAGCCTAACGCCCATCTCCCTGCTCGCGGGACGGTTCGACCGATCTTTCGGGCACAGAGGCACCGGACGGCCGGAATTCAACCGGTGCCGCTCTCTGCCGCCCGATACACCGGGCATTACGCGCCCGCGCTCGCCCAGCCGGGCCCGGCCTGCCCGATCTACGATCCGCCGGTCAGGCGGGGCGTCCCGCAGGCGGCGCAGTAGGTGTCCTCCGACTCGATCACCGTCCGACAGCTGCGACAGCGGGAGGGCGCAAGTCCGGCGACGGCGGCGCGCAGGCCGAGCAGCCCCGCACGCAGGTAGCGGCTCGTCGACGACGGACGGTAGGGACGCGTCTCGGCAGGTGCCCAGGTCCGGAGCTCCGAGTCCCTGGGCCGCATCAGCTCCTGGTGGAACCGCCGGCGCTCGTGGTCGTAGCGGGCGCGGGCGTCGGGGTCGGTCATCACCTGGCGCACGACATTGACGACCTGCATCTCCTCGGTTGCCCGCTGCGAGCCGTTGCGGTCCGGGTGAAAGGTTCGGGCAAGCCGCCGGCAGGCCGCACTGATCTCGGCGCTGGAGGCAGCAGACGAGACGCCCAGCAGGCGATAGACGTCACGGTCGGGAGAGTACGGCAGCAGGCGCGGGGTCATGTGTCCGAGGGCATGGTAGCGAATCCATCCGAACCGCGAATCGGCGGCAACGACCTCCTATCTGGCAATCCGCCTTGCCATTTTGCAACATGGGGTTGACATATTCACTCCCGCCTTGCTAATGTGCCGACTACGACGCAATTCCGCAGGTCAACCGCACAGTCTGGTAGGAGCCGCTCACGATGTTCGCATCCGATCTCTCTTTCTCGAAAGCCGTCATGGCCGACCGCATGCGTGCACGCGTGTACCGGCTGCCGGACCATCGCCCGTCATCGCGCCAGGCCGCGCGCCGGGGCCGCTGAGCCATGGTTCACGACGTCATCGCCACCTGCCCCGTCTGCAGCGACGAGCTCACCATCACCCGACTGCACTGCCGAAGCTGCGGCACCGCGCTGGAGGGCGAGTTCGGTGTCGGCCGCTTCGGTCGCCTGGACCGCGACCAGCTGCACCTGCTCGAGAGCTTCCTGCGTTCCCGCGGCAACCTGAAGGAGATGGAGCGGGAGCTCGGCATCAGCTACCCCACGGTCCGGAGCCGGGTCGATGCCCTCGTCCGCGCGCTGGGCCTGTCCGACGACGCGCCCACGGATGAGTTCGAGGGCGAGGAGGATGAGGGGGCCCTCGAACCCGCGGCGGACGTGGCCGCCGAGCGACGGACGATCCTCGAGCAGCTCGCCCGCAAGGAGATCGGCGCGGACGAGGCAGCGACACGGCTGCGCGACCTGGGGAGCGCGCGCTGATGACCGGCTTCTCGAGGACCCAGGAGGTCGTGCACGAGATCGGCCCGACCGGTCGGTTCGCGCTCCGAGCGACCTCGGCCGACATCAAGGTGCAGCGTGCGGAGGGCGACACGGCGCGCGTCTCGATTCAGTTCGAGATCCGAGCCGCCGACGAGGCCGAAGCCGATCGCATCCTCGAGGCCGCGCAGTTCCGCGTCGCGGCGGAGCGCGGGTCCCTCGAAGTCAGCGAGCCGGACCGGGGTGAGAACCTGGGACTCGGCGCCCTCGCCCGGCTGCTCGGGGGGAGCCCGTCGCGCGCCCGCGCCGAGACGATCGTGGCGCAGGTACCGGCACGCGCACACGTCACGGTGGCGGGAGTGAGCGCCGAGCTGGTGGTGACGGGTCTCGAAGGCATCCAGGAGTACCGCACCGTCTCGGGCGATTCCGTCCTGACCGATCTCGCCGGCGACGTGAAGATCAGCAGCGTCTCTGGCGAGGTCTCGCTGCGAGGCGTGGGGCCGATCGCTCTGCGCGCCAACACGGTCAGTGGCGACCTCATCGCCTTCGCCCCCCGCTTCGATCGCACGCGCGCCGTGACGGTGAGCGGAGACATCGACCTCGAGGGAGAGCTGGCTCCGGGGAGCGAGCACCGCATCGAAACCGTGAGCGGCGACCTCGGGATGGGCGCGGTCAACGGGATGACGCTCGAGGTCCGTGGCCTCTCGACGGACGTGTCGGTCTCGCTCCCCCATCGGTCCGAGGGCACGCGCGACCGCCGGCGCTATGTCATCGGCGACGGCGCGGCCAGCCTCGTCTTCAGCTCGATGTCGGGTGACGTCACCGTGGGCAACGCCCGCCGCTACGAGAGCCGCCTGACTGCGACACCACCCGCACCACCGGTCCCACCGAGCGCGCCGAGGGCGCCGCGCCAGCCACTGGGCGCGGACGAGCAGCTAGCCGTGCTGCGTGCCCTCGAGGCCGGCGAGATCGACGTCGACGAGGCCGCGCGCCGCCTCGGCGGGGAGCCGACCGATGGCTGAGGAGCTGGAGACGGTCCTCCGACTTGTGGCGGAGGGTCGGCTGACGCCCGACGAGGCGGCGCCGATCATCGAAGCCCTGACGCGCGCGGAACGCGGCGACTCCCGCGCGTGGGAGGAGGAGTGGGCGGACGATCCTCGCGGTCCGGACCCGCTGGATCGGCTCGGCGAGCGCATCAGCGACCGCGTCCAGCGAAGCGTCTCGCGGGCGCAGCGCCGTGCCGCTCGCGCCCAGGCGCGCGCAGCCCGTCACGCGGGCCATGCCGCGCATGCAGGCCACCATGCGCGCGGCCGCCAGCTGCGGATCCGTGTGACCGAGCGCGGGCGGCAGGTCGTCAACCTGCGGATCCCGATCGGCTTCGTCGAGACCGCGCTGCGGTTCGTCCCCGGGCTCGGTGGCGAGCAAGCAGAGCGCATCCGCGATGCCGTCCAGGCCGGTGCGGTCGGACCGATCCTCGACGTCGAGGATCCCGACGGCGAGGGCGGCGTGCTGATCAGCGTGGAGTGACCGCCATGAACGGCTACGCCATCGAGGCGACCGGCCTCGTCAAGGACTTCGAGAAGGGCCGCCGAACGACGTGGCAGCGCCTCCGTGGCGAGCCCGACCGACGCGAGACGTTCCGCGCCGTCGACGGCATCGACCTGGCCGTGCCCGAGGGCGAGGTCTTCGGCATCCTGGGCCCGAACGGGGCCGGCAAGACGACCACGATGCGGATGCTCTCCACGCTCCTGGAGCCGACCGCCGGCCACGCCACCGTGCTCGGCCACGACCTGGTGCGCGAGGCACGGGCCATCCGGCGCCGGCTGGGCGCCGTCCTCTCCGGCGAGCGCAGCGTGTACTGGAAGCTGACGGCCCGCGAGAACCTCGAGTACTTCGCCGCGCTCTACCACGTTCCGCCGGCGGAGACCCGGCGGCGCATCGACGAGATCCTCGAGACGGTTCACCTTGCCGACCGCGCCGACGACTATGTGGAGAAGTTCAGCACGGGCATGCGGCAGCGCCTCGTGCTGGCCCGTGCGTTGCTGCCGGCGCCCTCGCTCCTGCTGCTCGACGAGCCGACCGTCGGCCTGGACCCCCAGGCGGCGCGCGACCTCCGCGAGCGCGTGCTGGAGCTCCGCGACGAGGGCCGGACGGTCTTGCTGACGACCCACTACATGGAGGAGGCCGACCAGCTCTGCGATCGGATCGCGATCGTGGACGGGGGCCGTATCGTGGCGCTC
>JAHWJN010000123.1 GCA_019348395.1 Chloroflexota bacterium | reverse complement strand
GTGCGGACGAGCGCCTCGCGCTTCATCGCCGAGCTGCGGCCGAACGCGGTCGCCCGTCCGGCGCCGAAGCCCCCGAGGAACGCCGCCGCCCCGACCCACGACCTCTCCCCCGCCGACGAGCCCCTGCTCGAGCAGCTCATCGAGTGGCGCCGCGGTCGGGCGCGAACGGACGGCGTGCCGGCCTACGTCGTGGCCGACAACAAGACCCTCGCCGCCATCGCCGTCCGACGGCCGTCGGACGCCAGCGGGCTGCTGGCCATCTCGGGCATCGGCCAGCGCAAGGTCGCCAGCTACGGCGACGAGATCCTCGACGTGGTGAAGCGCGCGTCCGCCTGACCAGCCGACCGAGTCCTCAGTCCGCCGCCTCACTCCAGGACTCGCGGCGAAGCGGCAGAACGACCTCGCTGAGGATCACCTGGGCGACAGCCACCAGGGGGATCGCGATCAGGGCGCCGATCACGCCGGCCAGCGTCCCGCCCGCCACGACGCCAAGCAGGATGACCACCGGCGACAGCTTCAGCGCCTTGTTCTGGATGATGGGCGCGAGAACGAGGCCCTCGAGCTGCTGGAGGCCCACGACCCACGCGGTCATGAAGATGCCCGTCCAGAGGTCCTGCGTGAAGGCGATCAAGATGATCGGGATCCCCGAGATGAATGGGCCGACGATCGGGATCGCCTCGGTCAGGAACGCCAGGAAGCTGAGCGGAAGGACGAACGGAACCCCCAGGACGAACATGCCGAGTGCGGTGCCGATGCCGATGATCGTCATCATCAGCAGCTGGCCGCGAACGAACGCGCCCAGCTTGTCCGCGGCGCTCTGTGCGACTTCTGTGGCCCGGTCGCGTCGCTTGGGCCGAAGATAGGCGAGCATCCCGTTCCACAGCCGATCGCGCTCGAGCAGCAGCATGGCGCTCAGGAAGACGACCAGGACGAGGTTGACGAGGAGGCTGACCACGACGATCGGCACGGCCGCCAGGGCGGAGAGGTCCGGGATGACGCCACCCATCTGCTCCTGAAGCTGGCCGAAGCCCTCCTCGCCGATGTCGCCGGGAAGCGCATCCATCTGCTGTCGCAGCCAGGCCTCCGCCCCGCTGATGAACGTCGGCAGGTTCTCCACCAGCTCGACGAGCTGCTCGACCAATGGAGGCACTACGATCCAGATGAGGAGCGCCACCACGGCGAGCAGCGCCAGGTAGACGACGAGCACCGCAACGATGCCCGGCACACCCCTGCGCTCGAGGGGCGAGATCAGCCGGTACAGGCCGGCGGCAACGAGCACCGCGAGGAACGCGAGGACGAGCACCTGCCGCAGCTGCCACGCGAGCAGGACCGCGAGCACGATCCCCAGCCAGATCAGTCCCCAGCGCAATGCCGACTCGCCCGTCAGGCGTCGTTCCCCGCGTTCCGTCGTCATGCGTGTCCGCCGGGTGCAAGGCTGGTGCCCGAATGCTCGAGGCGGCGCGGCACGGCGCCCGATGTGTCATCGGCTCCGCGGCCGCGCACATCGGGCGGACCAAACCATGCGGCGAACTCCGGTGCTGGGCCTGAGTCCTGCAGGTACCTGGGCCAACATCGTAATGGGGACCTCTCTCATGGGAGACGACAAGAACTTCATCGACAAGGCGAAGGACGCCCTGGGGATGGGCGACGACGAGGAGCACCGCGACGACCGACGAACCGGCGCCGACCGCACCGATGACGACCTATCGCGCGACCGCAACGAGGGCTGGGGTGAGGACACCGCCGGAGTCACGGGCACGGGTGGCAGGACCGGCACCGGTGGTACCGGCTATGACACCGGGCGCGGTCCCGAATCGAACATGGGACGCGAGCCAGGTGGCCGAGGGAGCACCGGCACCGGCGCCACCGGGACGACGACCCGTGGAGAAGCGGCGTCGGGCGAGTCCCCGCTCGTCGAGGAAGACACCACCGATACGGGCCGGCGCGAAAGCGGCATGTAGGCGAGAACGTCGCGGGCCGCGCTCTCCGCCGTTGCCGCCGACGACTGGGCGGACGCGACGGGGGACTGGCCCCCGACGTGGTGAAGCGCGCGGTGTGCTGGAGAGCAGCCGCGCGCTTCAGTGACTCGGCCGACCCCGCATCACTGCGCGGCGAACAGCGACCATCGACCCGGAACGCCCTTCAGTTCGTGGGCGCCACGATCCTCGAACTCCAAACCCGACCCGGCAACCAAGTCCTTGACCGTGCTCGAGACGAGCACCTCGCCAGGTGCCGCCAGCCCAGCGATCCGCGCACCGATCGAAACCGCGATGCCGGCGACCTTGCCGTCGAGGAGCTCGCACTCGCCGGTGTGGACGCCGGCACGGACCTCCATCCCGAGCTTGTGGACGGCGTCGCGGATCGCCCTCGCCGCCTGGACGGCGCGCGCCGGCCCGTCAAACGTGGCGAAGAAACCATCTCCGGCCGTGTCGAGCTCGACGCCGTCGTAGCGCGCCAGCTCCCGCCTGACGAGCCCGTGGTGCCTGCCGAGCAGCGCGCGCCATTGTCCGTCCCCGAGCTGGGCGGCCAGCTCCGTCGATGCGACGAGATCGGTGAAGAGGATGGTGGTCAGGACCCGCTGGTGTCGGGCACCGGCGGCGAGCGAGGCGACGAATCGGCTCGTTGCCTCCATGGTCGCGTCGTGGACGTCGTCACGGGTCCACGTGAAGATGCCGTCCCACGCCGGCAGCTCGACCAGCTTCGCCTCCCGGATGTGCTTCGCCGCCCATGCGGCACGCTCGCGGAACCGGGGGCGGGCGAGGATGAGCGTCGGCACCCGGACGGCGGCAAGGACATCTGTGACATCGGCCTCCATGGCCATGCGGTAGGCGGTCAGCGCAGCGCCGGGACTCAGGCTCCGACGCATGTGCCAGACCAGCCAATCGATGAAATCGGGGTCATCGGCCATCTCGGGCGTCCACTCACGGGCCATCTTCTCCAGGTAGCTCCGCTCGCCCCAGCCGGCGCGCATGTCGCGCAGCCGATCCCGCCACTCTTCCGCGCTGGGCGCCCATGGGTAGTCCTCAGAGGCCGTCCCGCGGACCTGTGGATCGAGCAGCATGAGACCGGCGCACCGATCAGGGTAGGTCGCGGCAAAGAGCATGCCGATGCCGGTGCTGCTCAGGCCTGTCCACAGAACCGCCCGCTCGGACCCGGCGTCGTCCATGACCGCGCGAATGTCGTCCATCATTGTTTCGAGCGACTGGACTTCCCGCACCCGATCCGAGAGCCCGGTCCCCCTCCGGTCGAGCAGGATCAGCCGGCCGTTCGCCGCCAGCCCTTCCACGTGGCGGACGAGCAGCGGCTGTTGCCAGGTCGAGAGGAGGTCGCCGGCCAGGTGGCGGGCGAACACGATGTCGGTCGCGCCCGCCCCCACGACCTGGTAGGCGACGGCCACCTCACCGCTGCGGGCGTAGTGGACCTCGGGAGTCTGCACGGAGGTAGTTTCGCCGACCTGCCAAGTCGACGTGCCGCTCGTTCCGGACTCACCCGATGCGCCCAGCCAGTGCCTCCGAGCACACCACCACCACGTGCGAGCGCGCTCGCGTCGCCCCGACGTAGAGGAGCGGCGCCAGGTCGGACTCCGCGACCCGCTCGTCGATCTCGGCGAGGACCACGACCGGCGCCTCGAGTCCCTTGTAGCGGTGGATGGTCGCGACGCGCACCTGCCCGCCCTTCGTCGGCGGCGGCAGCACGGCGCCCTCCGGCCCGTACTCGGGCATGAGCCGATACGGCCACGCCTCCACCGGCGACCCGTCCGCGCGCATGAGCCACGAGGACCGATTCGACCGCGGGGTGAGCACCACCACGTCGGAGGCCGGCACGCGTCCCGAGTCGACGATCGTGCGCAGCGCCGTGCCCAGCACGCGACGGCAGCCATCGGCGTCGCCCTCGGCGTAGGTGAAGATCTCGGGGCGGCGTCCATCGGGGCCGAGCGCCACCGACGGCGGTCCATCGGTCTGCGACGAGAAGCGGAGGGCGAAGTCGTGGATCGCCCGGGTGGATCGGCGGTTCTCGGTCAGGTAGTAGACCGATGGAGCGTCCGGCATGACCACGCCGAGCTCGTCGGGCTCGCGGGCGTGGTAGAGGTCCTGGTTCGCGTCGCCGAACACGTACACGATCCCCCGCTCCCGGTCGCGCAGCAGGTCGAGCAGCGGCAGCCACCACTCCTGGTCGAGGTCCTGGCCCTCGTCGACCACGATCGCGTCGTACCGATGCTCCGGCAGCGCGGCCAGCGCCCGGTCGAGGACGTCGGCCAGCGAGTCGAAGTAGGCGCCGTCGCGCGTCGGATCGGGACCGATGAAGCCGGCCTCGGTGCCCAGCCGCTCCGCCAGACCGTGGAAGGTCGAGACCGTGATGCGCTCCAGCCGGCCCACCGTCGCGGCGAGGTGCTCGGCCAGCGGCC
>JAHWJN010000122.1 GCA_019348395.1 Chloroflexota bacterium | reverse complement strand
AGACCGGGTTGCTGCTGGGCGGCGCCATCCTCACGGAGACGATCTTCACCTGGGGCGGGGTGGGCCGCTGGATCTACGAGGCGGTCATCAGCCGCGACTACCAGATCATCCAGAGCGGCGTGCTGATGCTTGCCCTGATCTTCGTGCTGGTGAACCTGGTGGTGGACGTCAGCTACGCCTTCCTGAACCCGAGGATTCGACACTCATGAGACGGACGCCATGACGGCCGCCGCGCCCGCCATCGAGCAGGAGGAGCGATCCGTCGGCCTGTGGGGTGATGCCTTCCGGCGCATGCGCAGCACGCCGTCGGCCATCATCGGCGGCTTCATCGTCGCCTTCTTCGTTCTGATGGCGATCTTCGCGCCGTTCATCGCGCCGTTCGACCCGACCCGCGGCGACCTCGGTGCGAGCTACCTGCCCCCCGGTCCGGAGCACTGGTTCGGCACGAACATCCAGGGCCAGGACGTCTTCAGCAGGATCGTCTTCGGGTCGCGGATCACGCTCGGTATCGCGGTGATGTCGGTGACCATCGGCGTGACCATCGGCTCGATCATGGGGGCGCTGGCGGGCTTCTTCCGCGGCTGGATCGACGCGACCATCATGCGCATCGTCGACATCATGCTCAGCATCCCGGGCCTGCTGCTGGCGATCGCCGTGGTGTCGTGGCTGGGTCGCGGTGTCGTGCAGATCGCCATCGCCATCGCCATCGTGAACATCCCGATCTTCGCGCGCATCCTGCGCGGAAGCCTGCTGGCGCTGCGCGACGCCGACTACGTGATCGCGGCGAAGTCGGTCGGAGTGAGCGGGCCGACGCTGCTGCTGCGCCACATGCTGCCGAACGCGATCGGGCCGCTGATCGTCCAGGCCACCCTGGCCCTGGCGACGGCCGTGGTCGACGCGGCGGCGCTCGGCTTTCTGGGGCTTGGACCGCCCGACCCGCGCACGCCCGAGTGGGGAACCATGCTGTCCGACACCTACCGCTACCTGACCGATGCGGTGCACCTGGCCTTCTTCCCCGGCATCGCCATCGTGCTCGCGGTCCTGGGCTTCAATCTGCTCGGGGACGGGATGCGGGAAGCGCTCGACCCGAAGCTGCGCCGATGACGACGATCGACACCACCGGCGAGGCCATGGCCCCGGTCAATCCCGAGTCGCTCCTCTCCATCCGCGATCTGCGCGTCACCTTCGGATCGGGTGACCGGACCGTGCACGCCGTCAACGGCGTCAGCTTCGACCTGGCCCCCGGTGAGACGCTCGGCATCGTCGGCGAGTCGGGATCGGGAAAGAGCGTGAGCTCGCTGGCGGTCATGCGCCTGCTGCCGAAGCCGGCGGCCCGCATCCGGAGCGGCTCCGTCCTGTTCGAGGGCGAGGAGCTGCTCCACCTCTCCGACGAGCAGATGAGGCGCATCCGCGGCGATCGGATGGCGATGATCTTCCAGGACCCGATGACCTCGCTCAACCCCGTCCTGTCCATCGAGCGCCAGCTGACGGAGGTGCTCGAGACGCACCGAACGCTGAAGCGCAAGGGGGCGATCACGCGCGCCGTCGAGCTGATGGAGATGGTCGGCATCCCGGCCGCCAGGCGGCGCCTGAACGACTATCCCCACCAGTTCTCCGGTGGGATGCGCCAACGGGTGATGATCGCGATGGCCCTGGCCTGCGATCCGCAGCTGCTCATCGCCGACGAACCGACCACCGCGCTCGACGTCACCATCCAGGCGCAGATTCTCGACCTCATGCGCGGCGCGGTGACCGACCGCGGAACGGCGCTCATCCTGATCACCCACGACCTCGGGGTGGTGGCCGGTATGGCGGGCCGCATCAACGTCATGTACGCCGGGCACGTCGTGGAGCGCGCCGAGACCGATGAGCTCTACGGGCGTCCGCGGCACCCGTACACCGTCGGCCTGCTGCGCTCGATCCCGCGGCTGGACGAGCAGGGCCGAGGTGAGCTGGTCCCGATCCAGGGTCAGCCCCCCGACCTGTCGCGCGACATCGTCGGCTGCCCGTTCGCGCCTCGCTGCTTCAACGTCCAGGATCGCTGCCGGCAGGAGATGCCGCCGCTTGCGCAGGCACCGGATGCGCCAGAGGGCCACCTCACCGCCTGCTGGTATCCACCCGAGGGGGAGCGGATGGTGCCGTCCGGCTTCGAGGCGGAGGGAGCCGCATGACGGCCGTGACAGAGCCGACCCGGGCCGCGCCACCGCCCGGTACGTCACCGGACGCGCCATTGCTGCGCACCGAGAACCTCCAGGTGCACTTCCCGCTCACCGAGGGGATCCTGATCGAGCGTCGCGTGGGCGAGGTGCGCGCCGTCGACGGCGTGTCGCTCGAGGTGCGACGCGGCGAGACGCTCGGGCTGGTTGGGGAGTCGGGCTGCGGCAAGTCGACCTTCGCCCGGAGCGTCATACGCCTGGTCGATCCGACGGGTGGGCGCATCATCTTCGACGGCGAGGACATCACCGACCTGCGCGGCGACGGCCTGCGCCGGATGCGCCGGAGGATCCAGATGATCTTTCAGGACCCGTATGCGTCGCTCAACCCGCGGATGACCATCGGCTCCATGCTCACCGAGCCGTTGCGCGTGCACTCGCTGGCCCGGGGGGAGCAGGCCGCGCGGCGGGCGCGCGAGCTCCTCGAGATCGTCGGCCTGCCGCGGAACGCCATCAACCGGTATCCCCACGAGTTTTCCGGAGGCCAGCGCCAGCGTGCCGGCATCGCACGCGCACTTGCCGTGCAGCCGGAGTTCATCGCCGCCGACGAGGCGGTCTCGGCGCTCGACGTGAGCATCCAGGCGCAGATCGTGAATCTGCTCGCCGAGCTCCAGAGCGAGTTCAACCTCACCTACCTGTTCATCGCGCACGACCTGAGCGTGGTGCGCCACATCAGTGACCGGATCGCGGTCATGTACCTGGGCGAGGTCGTCGAGCTGTCGCCGTCGCGCGAGCTGTACGACCGGCCCCTGCACCCGTACACCAGCGCGCTCGTCAGCGCCGTGCCGATCCCTGATCCGAAGGTCGAGCGCGAGCGCAAGCGGATGATCCTGCGCGGCGACGTCCCCTCGCCCGCCAACCCGCCGTCGGGCTGCCGGTTCCACACGCGATGCTGGCTCCGGCGCGAGCTCGGCGACCCCGAGCGTTGCGTGGCGGAGGCACCGCCGCTGCGCGAGCTGCTCCCCGGGCACCACGTCTCATGCCACTTCGCCGAGGAGATCATGGGCGGAGAGCGCCGCGACCAGCTCATCACCGCCGCCGCCGCACGCTCCCACGCCGTCGACGTGTCGGAGGACGAGGCGGTGGCGCCGACCGACCTGCGGCCGCACGAGGACGCGGGCGGATTCTACGGCGACGATCCGCCCGGATCGCACGACGAGCGCCACGCCTGATCGGCCTGCGGCATACTCGACCGCATGGACTACCGCGTCGCGCTCGCCCAGCTCGCCCCGCGGCTCGGTGACGTCGACGCGAATCGCGAGCTGATCGCCGATCGGGTGCGCCGCGCGGCCGTCGAAGGGGCCACGCTCGCGGTCTTCCCCGAGCTGGCGCTGACCGGCTACCTGCTGCAGGACCTGGTGCCCGAGGTGGCGCTCCGGACGAACGATCCGCGCCTGCTCGGTGTGGGGGACGAGGCGCCCGGCATGCTCGTCGCGGCTGGATTCGTGGAGGAGACCGAGGAGCATCGGTACTGCAACTCGGTGGCCCTGGTCCGCGACGGAGAGCTCGTCGGGCTTCACCGCAAGGTGTACCTGCCGACCTACGGCCTTTTCGACGAGGGGCGTTTCACGCGGACGGGCGATCGGATTCGGACGGTCATGGCGGGGGAGCCGATCGGGCACATCGGCCTGAGCGTGTGCGAAGACTTCTGGCACGCATCGCTGCCGATGCTCCAGGCGCTGGACGGAGCGGCGCTGCTGGTGAACGTGGCCGCGGGTCCGTCGCGGGCGCCGGGCAGCAGCGCCGGCCTGGCGGCGATCGCCGGCTGGCACAAGATGCAGGACACCTACGCGCTGCTCGGGACCGTGCCGCTTGCGTTCTGCAACCGGGTCGGGAACGAGGAGGGGTTGACCTTCTGGGGCGGATCGCGACTGCTCGCGGCCGATGGATCGGTCGTCGCCCAAGCCCCGCTGTGGGAGGAGGCGCTGATCGTGGGGTCGCTCGACACCGACGACCTGCGGATGCAGCGCTACGGCATGCCGCTGCTCGCCGACGAGCGGCTGGAACTCACTCGCCGGGAGCTCGACCGGATCATTGCCGAGCGCGCCGGCCTGCCGCCGGACGACCCGGCATGACCGATCTCGACCGAGCGCCCCTGCCCGCGATCGAGCCTGCCCAGGCCAGCGACGTCATCGTCGGCTTCATCCGGGCGCAGATGCAGCAGGCCGGCTTCGAGCGCCTGGTCATGGGGCTGTCCGGCGGGGTCGACTCGGCGACGGTGGCCA
>JAHWJN010000121.1 GCA_019348395.1 Chloroflexota bacterium | reverse complement strand
AAGCTGGCCCAGTCGCTCGTCCACGACCCGCGCATCCTGTTCCTCGACGAGCCGACCAACGGCCTCGATCCCGCCGGACGTGACGAGATGCTGGCGCTCATCGAACGCATCGGGCGCGACTTCGGGATCACGACCATCGTGGCCAGCCACCTGCTCGGCGAGATCGAGCGGGTCGCCGACTGGCTCGTGGCCATCGACGCCGGCCGGTTGCTGCGCACCGCGGCCCTCGCAAGCTTCACGGAGCGAACCGGCCAGCTGGTGGTCGAGACGGAAGACGCCGCCGCGCCACTGGCCGGACGGCTGTCGGACCGAGGCATCGACGTCCGGGCCGACGGGAGGTTGGCGCTCATCGATCTCTCCGCGGGGGACGAGGATGGCGAGTACGCGGTGTACGACGCGGTGCGGGACGAGGCCGTCGCGCTGGGCCTTCCACTGGTGCGGATCGAGCACCGCCGGCACCAGCTGGAAGACCTGTTCCGCGATGAGGAGGCCGATGGGCGCCTCGCCTGACCTCACCGGCACGATCTACGACATCGGCTACCAGGGCTATACGGGCCCACGCCTCGGGCGACGGGGCGCGATCGGCGCCATCGTCGGCTCCGGCCTGCGGGCGACCTTCGGCCTGGGTCGGTCCGGGCGCTCCAAGGTCATTCCGTGGGGGACCGTCGTGCTGGCGGCGCTTCCGGCGGGAGTCGCGATCGGGGTACGCGTCCTGGTCGGCGACCTGCTCGAGCTCTACAGCTACGACAACTACCTGTGGGGCATCGGCGCCCTGTTTCCCATCTTCGTGGCGGCCCAGGCGCCCGAGCTGGTGGTGAACGACGTGCGGCACCGGGTCCTGCCGCTGTACTTCAGCCGGCCGATCAGCCGGATCGATTACGTGGTCGCCAAGCTGGTCGCCCTGAGCCTGGGGCTGCTGGCGCTCACCCTCGTGCCCCTGCTCCTGCTGTGGCTCGGTCGCATCCTGGCCGAGGATGACGTCGTGGGCGCCATCGGCGACGAGATCGGCGCGATGCCCGCGATCCTCGGCAACGGCGCCATGCACGCCGTCGTGCTGGCGAGCATCGCGCTGGCCATCTCGTCGCTCGCCGGCCGGCGAGCCTACGCGGCGGGCGCCGTGCTGGCGCTCTTCCTGGTCGGCAGCGTGGTGAGCGGCATCTTGCAGGTCCAGGGCGAGTCGATGGCGAACGCCGCACCGTTCCTCAATCCCCTGGCGGTCCTCGACGGTACCCGCGAGTGGCTGTTCGGCGGCAGCGTGGCCGATGCACCCACGAGCGTCGCCGACGTGCCGCTGCCGCTGTACGGCGTCGCCACCATCGTCATCCTGGGTCTCAGCTGGGCGGTGCTGGCGGTTCGTTACCGGGGCATGACGACGTGAGCCGGATCCTGCTCGACCGCGTGTCGCGCTGGTACGGCAACGTCGTGGCCGTCAACGACGTCTCCTTCGAGGTCGGCCCCGGGATCACCGGCCTGCTCGGGCCGAACGGCGCGGGCAAGACGACGCTGCTGCATCTCATGGCCGGCTTCTTGGTGCCATCCGCGGGCACGGTCCGGCTCGACGAGACGCCGACGTGGCGCCACCCGGAGATCTACGGCCGCATCGGATTCGTGCCGGAACGGGAGGCGGTCCACGGCTTCCTCACGGGCCGCAGGTTCGTGGCGGCGGCCGCTCGTCTGCACCGGCTGCCGGACGCGGCCGCGGCGGCCGAACGGGCCATCGCCATGGTCGATCTGCGAGATGCGGCGGGACGCGCCATCGGCGGCTACTCGAAGGGGATGCGGCAGCGGATCAAGGTCGCCGCCGCGCTCGTGCACGACCCCCCGGTCCTCATTCTCGACGAGCCGTTCAACGGCATGGATCCGCGCCAGCGGCTGCACATGATGAACCTGCTGCGCCGCATGGCCGCGGACGGCCGCACCATCCTGTTCAGCAGCCACATCCTCGAGGAGGTCGAGCGGCTCTCCGACCGCGTCCTGGTGGTCGTGGCGGGCCGGCTGGCGGCCTCGGGCGACTTTCGTCGCATCCGTCGCCTGATGACCGATCGACCGCATTCCTTCACCGTCCGATCCAGTGACGACCGCGCGCTCGGGCGCGAGCTGCTGGCGGAGCCCGATGTCTCGTCGGTCGAGCTGCGCGACGGCGTGCTCACCGTGCGAACCGGCGACTATGGGGCGCTGACCCGGTCCATCGCCCCCGCGGCGCAGCGTGCCGGGGTTTCGCTGCTCGAGCTGCGGCCGGCCGATGAATCGCTCGAGTCCGTGTTCAGCTACCTGGTGCGCCGATGACGGTGACGCTCATCGAGATCACGCTGCGCGGATTGCTCAACCGCCGGCGCACGCTGCTCCTCGTCCTGCTGGGCGTCCTGGTCGTGCTCGTGGCCGGCCTGTATCGCCTCGCGGATCAGCCGCAGGCCGAGGCTGCCGGCTTCACCGGGGCGCTGCTGGGAAATTTCGGACTGGGGGTACTGGTGCCGCTGGTCGCCGTCATCGTCGGCACGGCGGCGCTCGGCTCCGAGCTGGAAGAGGGCACGATCGTGTACCTGCTCGCCCGGCCCGTGCCGCGCTGGCGCATCGTGCTCGCCAAGCTCTCGGTCTCGTGGCTGGTGGTGACGGTGCTCGTGGCGGTGCCGATCCTGGTCGCCGGCATCGTGGCGCACCCCGGCGATCCCGGCGTGGCCCTCGCCTACGCCGGCTCCTCAGTGGTGGCGGCGCTCGAGTACACCGCCGTCTTCATGGCCCTCTCCCTGGTCACGTCCCGAGCGCTGATCGTCGGGCTGGCGTACGTGGTCATCTGGGAGGGAGTGGTCGCCAGCCTGTTCGCCGGCACCCGGATCTTCAGCATCCGACAGCACGCCCTGGCAGTGGCGGAGTGGCTCGATGGCGGAGCAGTGACGGCCGAGCTGGCACCCGGCGTTGCCCTGGTGATGGCGGGGATCGTCACGGTGGGCGCGACGCTGCTGGCCGTGCACCGCCTCGAGCGGGTCGAGCTGCGGGGCGAGACGGCCTGAGCGACCACTACGCGGCGCATCCCCGTGGTGGTCGGCGCGCAGATTCGCGGGCGTCGGGACGCTGCTAGGCTCCCGGCATGGACCTGCCACCACCCTGGGGGCACGCCTGGGCCGGGCGTCTGCATGAGCACATCGTCGACAGCGAGGCGCTCACCGGCAATCCGCTCGGAGATCCGCACCGGCGCCCCGTCTACGTCTACACCCCGCCCGGCTACCACGACGATCCGGATCGGCGCTACCCATCGGTCTACGTCATCCAGGGCATGACCGGCCAGCTCGACATGTGGCGCAACCGCAAGGCCTTCTCGCCGACCGTGCTCGAGTCGATCGACGCCTGGTTTGCCGGGGAGCACCCGCCGGCGGTCGTCGTCTACGTCGACGCCTGGACCAGCTACGGCGGCGCACAGTTCCTCGACTCCCCTGCCACCGGCCGCTACCACACCTACCTGTGCGATGAGGTCGTCCCGTTCGTCGACGAGCGATACCGCACGCTGCCCGGCGCGGAACACCGCGGCATCGCGGGCAAGAGCAGCGGCGGGTACGGCGCCATGGTCACGCCGATGCTCCGGCCGGACCTGTTCGGCGGACTCGCCACCCATGCCGGCGACGCACTGTTCGAGGTCTGCTACCTGCCCGAGTTCCCGCAGGCGGCGCGCGCGCTCCGTGACGAGTACGAGGGCTCGTACGACGCCTTCTGGGCCGACTTTCGCTCCCGGCCGGGTCGCGGCCGGCGCTCGGATCCCGCGCTCGTCAACGAGTGGGCGATGGCCGCCTGCTACTCCGCCGACCCCGACGGCACCGTCCACACCGCCACCAGCCGCAAGCTGCGGATCACGCTGGCCGCCAAGCCCGCGGCCGCGAAGCCCGCCGCCGTCGCCGACGCCCTCGCCAGCGCCGACGACGCCGCCGGCCCGGCAGCGCCCAAGCCCGCCGCCGCCGCGAAGCCGGGCAAGAAGCGCCGCGCGTCGGCCGCCTCGGTCGAGGTCGACGTGTTCAAGGGCAAGCAGGTCCACACCATCCTCTTGCAGGAGGACGTGGTCCTGAACTCCCGCCTCGGCGACGCCGACGGCCTGGTCCTGCGCGAGTTCCAACTGGCCGCCCCGGTCGTGCGGTACAACGTGATCGGCGGCAAGATCACCGTCCCCGCCGCGGGCAAGATGCTCGTCCGCGACCACCGCCCGCCGGCCCCGCGCGGCGAGGACGCCGCCGCCGCGTCGGAGGGCGCCGACGCCGGTGCCGCCGGCCTGGGCAACAGCCGCGGGGCCACGGCGTTCCAGTGGAACAAGGCCCTGGACTACGACCAGACCGCCCGCCGGGCCACGATGACCGGTGGGGTGGTGGTGGTCCACCAGCCCGACACCAAGGCGCCCGAGCCCGGGTCGGTGATCGAGCCGCCGGCCGAGGCGCCCATCCGCCTCGACGCCGAGCGCGTGTCGGCC
>JAHWJN010000120.1 GCA_019348395.1 Chloroflexota bacterium | reverse complement strand
CCGAGCAGTCCGAGCGTGACGAGGCCGCCCGCGATGAGCAGGCCCACGATGCCGATCACGACGTGACGCAGCAGGGGGTGCATGGGCGCGCCATTCTAGCGGCCGAGCCGCGTGGCGTTGGCCGCCTCGCCCGCCGTGAATCCTTCCTTCAGACGCTCGCCACGGCACGGTACGCAACTTGCTTTCCGTTGCGCGGTGAAGCGAGGCGCGAGCGCCCGCACACGCAGCACAGGAGGCGCCCGATGGCCGACCGTAGAGGCGGGGACCAGAACGGCACCCCCAATGAAGGAAACATGAGCGTTCGGGAAGCCGGACGCAAGGGCGGAAAGACGACGCGAGCCCGCTACGGCGCCGAGTTCTTCCAGGAGATCGGGGCGAAGGGCGGCAAGGCCGTGAGCGAGCGGTACTCGAACGAGCACTTCCGCGAGATCGGCCGCAAGGGCGGACGCCGCGTGGCGGAGCTCATCGCCCGCGCCAAGGAGCTTCCGGAGCACGACGAGCGCTGACCCGTTGCGGGAAGGTGGGCCGCTAGACTGCCCCCTGCCCATGGCAACGCGTGATCCCTCCGTGGCATTCGGCCAGCTGGCCGACACCGCCGCGACCGTCGCCTCCACGCGCAGCAAGAACGCCAAGCGCGACCACCTCGCCGCGTTCCTGCGCCGGCTCGAGCCCCAAGACCTCGCCGCGGCGACCATCTTCTTTGCCGGCAGGCCGCTGGCCGACCCTGCTGCCAAACTCGGACTGGGCTGGGTGCAGCAGGGCGCCGCGCTGGTCGCCGCCGCCGGGACCGACGAGGGCGCGCTGCGTGAAGCGTACCTGCGCCACTCCGACGTCGGCGACGCCGCGGCCGAGCTGTTGGCGCGGCGCGAGCCGGAGCCTCCCGCCCTGACGATCGCCGACGTGGCCGCCGGCCTCGCCGAGGTGGCCGGGGCGGGCTCCGCCGAGAAGCGGGTGGCCGCAATGAACGCGCTCTTCCGCCGAGCCACCGCCGACGAGGCACGATTCCTGGCCCGGATCGTGTCGCGCGAGACCCGGATCGGCCTGCGCGAGGGGCTGCTCGAGGAGGCGGTGGCCGCCGCCTTCGACGCCGACCTCGATGCGGTGCGCCGCGCCCACATGCTCACCGGGGCCATCGATGAGACGGCGCGACTGGCGCGGGAGAATCGTCTCGCCGAGGCCGGGCTTCACGTGGGTCGGCCGATCCGCTTCATGCTCGCCTCACCGCTGGCCGATGCGGCGGAGGTGATGCGCCGCGTCGACGGCGAGGCGTGGATCGAGGACAAGTACGACGGCATCCGCGCCCAGCTCCATCTCGATGCCGCCGGGCAGATCCGGCTGTTCAGCCGCGACCTCAACGACGTGACGCGATCCTTCCCCGAGGTCGCCGCCGCGGCGGGCGCGCTGGCGGACGCAGCGCCCCTGGTCGTCGATGGCGAGCTGGTCCCATGGCGCGCCGGGTCGGTGCTCGACTTCGCCGCGCTGCAGACGCGTCTCGGGCGCGTCCGGCCGTCGGCCGAGCTCCTCCAGGAGGTGCCGGTGGTCCTGGTTGCCTTCGACCTGCTGCACCACGCCGGACGCGACCTGATCGAGACGCCGCTCCGCGAGCGGCGCGCCGCTCTGGAGGCGCTCGGGTTGCCGGAACGAACCGGCGAGCGCCTCCTGCTGTCCCACGTCGCCTCGGCCCGCTCCGCCGAGGAGGTGGATCGTCACTTCGACGGCGCCCGCGCGCGGCGCAACGAGGGGCTGATGGTCAAGGACCCCGCATCGGTCTACCAGCCCGGGCGTCGCGGCCTGGGGTGGCTCAAGCTGAAGAAGGCGCTCGCCACGCTCGACTGCGTCGTGGTCGGCGTCGAGTGGGGACACGGCAAGCGGCGGGACGTCCTGTCGGACTACACCTTCGCCGTGCGCGAGACCGATGCGACCGATGCGAGCCTGCTGACCATCGGCAAGGCCTACACGGGCCTGACCGATACGGAGATCGCCGAGATGACCGAACGCTTCCGCGCCATCACCCTGCGTGACTTCGGTCGCTACCGGACGGTCGTGCCCGAGGTGGTGGTCGAGATCGCGTTCGACCGCCTCATGCGGTCCTCGCGCCACCGATCGGGCTTCGCCATGCGCTTTCCGCGGATCGTGCGGATCCGTGACGACAAGACGCCGGCGGAGACCGACACGCTGGCCAGCGTCGAGGCGCTCTTCGCGGAGCAGGCGTCGGGGCGGATCCTGCTTGCCACCGGAGCAGGTGGAGAGACCGAGCGCATCGCCGCATCGGGGGCGACGGGAGACGGGAGGAGAACCGAGGCCGGTTGAGCCCGTGGGCGGTCAGGCGGTCTCGGTGACCCGCCGGCGCGGGGAGTTGGTCGCGGCATGCTCGGCGGCGTCGAGGATCGCCTCGAGCAGCCGCGCGCCGTCCGCCGGGTCGAGCCTTCGAACGCGGCCGATCGAGTTCGCCCACCACGGCGCGTTGGCGCCGGTCACGATCTCGTCAGCCGGCTCCTCCAGCACCACGTGAGCGGAGGCATCGGGAAAGGCGATGACCGGCCTGATCGGCAGCTCACCGATCCCGCGTTCCACGGCCCAGCGCGCCACGCCGCTGGCCAGCCCCACGGCGTCGAAGCTCGGGTTGGTGCGGCAGCGGATCCAGCCGCGCCGCCCGCGGGCATCGAACTCCCAGACGCGACCACGGACGCGGTAGCGCCCCTCCCAGTCCCGGATGGTGAGGACGCGCACGCCGCCGGGACCGATGAGGATGCCGTCGAGCTGGGCCGCGTCACGGATCGGCAGGCGCGGGGCCAGCACGAGCGTGTAGGCGTCGTCGAAGGTGCGTCCCAGGATGGCCGCCAGTCGCTCGGTGAGGCGCCGGGCGCGCGTCGGCCGTACGGCGCGGACCAGCCACGCGACCCCGACCCCCAGCCCGATGGCCGCTGCGCCGGCCATGGTGCCGCTGACCGCCGCGACGGGGGACATGAGCGCGAGCTGTGCGGCCAGGAAGCCGGCCGCCAGCATGGTGACGGCGAGGAGGAGCTGACGCCGGCGCGCGCCGGGATAGAGGGCGGCCGGGCGGATCACGCGCACCGGCGCGATCCTCCGCGGTCCTCTACGCTGCGCGCATGCCGATGACGATCCGCGCCACCGTCGATCCGGAGGTCAACCGCCTCGAGGTGCGGACGGCGGGCGACCACCTGATCCGCATGGCCGGTGGTCCGCCTGAAGGCGACGGGTCGGCGGCCGGAGCGCGAGAGACGCTGCTCGCCTCGCTGGCCGGCTGCACGTCGATGGACGTCGCGAGCCTCCTTCGCAAGAAGCGACAGCGAGCGGCGACGTACGAGGTCGTCATCAGCGCGGAATCCGCCGACACGCCACCGCGCGTCTTCACGGCCATCACCGTCGAGCACCGCGTCACTGGCGAGGTGGAGCCGGAGGCGCTGCGACGCTCGATCGAGCTGTCCGCCACGCGGTACTGCCCGGTGAACGCCATGCTGTCGAAGGGGACGACGGTGGAGCATCGCTATCGGCTGACCGATGCCGCGGGGGAGGAGCACGAGGCCGTCGTGGTCATCACCGGTCCCCAGGGCCCGCGCGCCGCCTGAGCGTGAGCGGACCTCCTCACGAGGCCGAGCGAAGCTCCCGGCCCGACTCGAGTGCCTGCTCTACCGCCTGGCGGAACTGGTCGAGGTCGAACGGCTTGGGGACCACCGGCCCCAGCGGCGCGAGCTCGGCGAGGCGCTCGCGGCTGGCGGCGCTGACGAAGATCGCCGGGATGCCGGGCCACGCGCTGCGCAGGAGCTCGGTGATGTCGCCGCCGTCGCCATCGGGCAGCATCACGTCGATGACCATGAGGTGCGGCAGGGCGAGCTCCATGAGGTCGCCGAGCTCGACGATGCGGGTACAGGCGACGACGGAGAACCCCATCTCCCGCAACAGGTCGGCCTCGAGGGCGGCGATATCGGGATCATCCTCGAGGACGTAGGCGCGCAGGGCAGCGTCGGTATCGGTCACGGCCATCAGTCTGTCGAGGGCGCCGCCCGCGGTCCATGACCCATCGGCATGGTACGAATGGGTACCGATGGGTGGTGGCGAGGAGTTTGCATCGGCCGTGTATAGTCGGCCCCCGCGCAGCCGCAGGGCACGATGGCGGACGGAACGCAGCACGGGAGCACGAGAACGCGATGGCTCGATCCATGTGGCGGGGGGCGATTCAGTTCGGCCTGGTCACCATCCCGGTCAAGCTGTACCTGGCCACCGAGCAGGGTGGCATCGGCTTCAACCTGCTCCATGCCAGCTGTCTGAACCGGATCCAGATGAAGGTGTACTGCCCGTACCACGACGAGGTCATCCCGCGGTCCGAGACGGTGCGCGGATACGAGTGGAGCAAGGGCAAGTACGTGGTCGTCACGGAGGAGGACCTCGACTCGGTCCCGCTCAAGACGATGCGGGCGATCGAGATCGAGATGTTCGTCGACG
>JAHWJN010000011.1:12185-16543 GCA_019348395.1 Chloroflexota bacterium | reverse complement strand
CGACCTGAGGATCACTCGGGACGCCGCCAGCGGACACCACTGAAAAGAGCGAAGTCACTGTCAAAGGAGACGACCTCGGCGTCGTGTTCCACAGCGAGCGCCGCAAGGTGCGCGTCGTTGACGAGGTTGCCTCCGCTTCCCGCCTCGGCCAGCAGGCCACCGAGGACGGCCAGGTGCCGCGCGGTGGGCTCCAGGCGGACCGCGACCGGCTGGGCCAGCCACATCTCCAGTGTCGCTACGGCATCTGCAGTGGCCAGCGGGCGGGGAAAGACCACCGGCGCCGTGGCCAGGCGCAGGAAGGCCACCAGCACCATCCAGGCGAAGCCCACCGCCTCCTCCCCGTCCAGCGCGCCCCGCAGCCAGGCGCGTGCGCGCTCATGGTGCGCGGCCCGTTCGTTGACCGCGCAGAGCAGGACGTTGGCGTCGACCAGCAGCACTATCTGCGCAACTGAAGGCGGCGGACGAGCTCCTCGTCCTCCATCGCCCCGGCGAGCGCGAGCGCCTTGTCGAGGTCGACCATAGGCTCACCCATGTCAAACGTCGGCATCGGCGTCTCGCGTCGACCACCCCCGCGCAGGCCGGCGCGCAGCGCCTCGTTGACGACGGTCTTGAACGACTCCCCCCGTTCGCGCATCCGGCGCTCCACGAGGGTGCGCACATCCGGCTCAAGGGTGATCGTCGACCTCATGGCCACACCTTAGCATCAGACGACTTGATGCGTGATGCAAAGACGTTGGAGCCCAGTGTGTGCCACGCCTTGGTCGGACTGGGCACTCCGCTGCGAGACCGCGTCGCCGTTGCCGGAACCCGGCGCGGCCTGTCACGGCCGTCGCGTCTGCCCCGCGTCGAGCTGGTAGGCCAGCATCTCACCGCGGATGCGCCGTTCGAAGTAGCCCGTGAACAGGATCGACAGGTAGCCACCACAGCGCGCCAGCCGGGGCGGGACCGTCTCGCCGGCATCAACCACCCAATCACCGTCATCCTGAATCGTGGCCCGCGCCAGATGGACCTGCGGCGTCCCCGCCTCATCCAGGTAGGAGTAACGCAAGCGCACGACGCCCTCCGCGCGACTGCTCACGCTGCCCCGCCCCGAGAGGCGATCGCCGACCAGGCCGATCTCCTCCACATCCAACTCGGCGCGCTGGGAAGCCGCGCGCAGACGCACCTCCTCGGCGCGCGTGTCCTCGTCACCCAGATAGTTCAGCGTCACGATCCCCGTCGCCAGGCGCGCCTGACCACGCCTGATCGGCTCCTTGAAGCGGACCTGATCCAGCGCCCCGCCACCCTCGGTCACCTCGGCGTCGAAGCGATCGGTGCGCCCGTCGGCCTGGAAGGTGACCTCCACGTCGCCGCCGCGGGCCCGCGAGGTGATGGGCGCCAGCACATCCAGCCGGCGATCCTCGCGCAACACCCGCGAACGCAGAACCCGCATCTTGGCCGGGTACAGATACCCCGCAGCGCCCTCGGTGCCACACGGACCGACCGAAGGAGGAGGCGGCGGCGGCACCACCGGGGCCGGTGGATTCGGGGCTGGGTCGGGGTCCGGGGGCGACTCCGACCCAGCCGCTCCACCCTCGTAGCGAGCGAGCGCGAAGTCGTAGTCGAAGCCCGTTGCGGCGCCGGAGGACCCGGCGACGACGATCTTGCCGTCGGCCTGGACCGCCACCGCACCGGCAGAGTCAAGGCCCCCGAAGTCGGTCGTCTGCTTGCCGTCGCCCGAGAACGAGCTGTCGAGCGAGCCGTCGGCGTTGTACCGAGCGAGCGTGAAGTCGCCAGGGTTGAAGCCGGCGACGACGATCTTGGCGTCGGCCTGCACCGCCACCGCAGTGGCGAAGTCACGGCTCCCGAAGTCGGTCGTCTGCCTGCCGTCGCCCGAGAAGGAATGGTCGAGCGAGCCGTCGGCGTCATAGCGAGCGAGCGCGTGGTCGTCGTACGCACCCCCGACAACGACGACCTTCCCGTCGGCCTGCACCGCCACCCCATTGCCATAGTCACCGTTCCCGGAGAAGTCGGTCGTCTGCTTGCCGTCCCCCGAGAACGAGCTGTCGAGCGAGCCGTCAGTGTTGTACCGAGCGAGCGCGAAATCGTCGCCCGTGGCGACGCCCTGGTAGGAGGACCCGGCGACGACGATCTTGCCGTCGGCCTGGACCGCCACCGCCCGGCCCCAACCGCCGAAGCGGGTCGTCTGCTTGCCGCCGTTGCCGAACGAGCTGTCGAGCGATCCGTCGACGTCGTAGCGAGCGAGCGCGAAGTCGTCGTCGGTGGACCCGGCGACGACGATCTTGCCGTCGGCCTGCAGCGCCATCGCCCGGCCAGCGTCGATGCCGGCGAAGTCGGTCGTCTGCTTGCCGCCGCCCGAGAAGGAGCTGTCCAGTGTGCCATCGGGGTTGTAGCGAGCGAGCGCGAAGTCGTAGTCGGAGGACCCGGCGACGACGATCTTGCCGTCCGCCTGCACCGCTACCGCCCGGCCAGCGTCGTCCCCGCCGAAGTCGGTCGTCTGCTTGCCACCGTCCGAGAACGAGCTGTCCAGCGAGCCGTCGGCGTTGTAGCGGGCCAGCGCGAAGTCGGAGTCGCTGCCCGGGGTGGCGCTCTGGGGAGCACTCCCGGCCACGACGATCTTGCCGTCGGCCTGCACCGCCATGGCATTGCCCAAGTCAACGCCCCCGGCGAAGTCGGTCGTCTGCCTGCCGTCGCCCGAGAACGAGCTGTCGAGGTCGCCGGGTGCGGCCTGCGCCTGGCCGGCGAGTGCCAGCACCAGCGCGCAGGCGAAGAGCGTGGCGCGCGCGGCCCGGCGCGAGCGTTGGGCTGAGCAATGGGCGGACATCGTGGCCTCGTGCGTGATCATGTCCTCAGCGTGGATGGAGACCAAACGAGCCGGCGACTGATCGTCCGTGTAACCGGCGACCGCCTGATCGAGAGCGAGGGTACACCACACTTCGGCGCGCCGGGCCAGCAAGCGCGTTGATCCCCTTATCGGAAGGAAGGTGAGGAACACAACCTGCCCGACGGCGTCAGGGCATGTCTCTCCGATCTCGACGGCGTCCTCACCCAGACGGCGAAGATCCACGCCCAGGCCTGGAAGGAGATGTTCGACGGGTTCCTGCGCGACTGGGCCGAGCGGACGGGTGAGCCGTTTCGCGAGTTCGACCGTCCGACCGAACTACGACGAGTACGTCGACGGCCTGCCGCGGCTGGACGGCGTGCGCTGTTCCTTGAGTCGCGAGGCATCGAGCTGCCCATGGGCTCGCCCTCCGAACGGCGTCGCCGTTCCCGAAACTCGGCGCCCCCGGCACCGAGCGAAGCCGCCGCGGTGACGAGCGGGCGAGGGAAGACCACCGGCGGCCGAGCGAGGACCACCGGCGCCGTGGCCCGAAGCGATCCAGGAGCGCCTGTTCTGAGTCAAGATCGAAGGATCTGCTCCGCTGAGAGGGGGTGATCCTTCGATCATCGGCCGCGAAGCCGGCCGTCTCATCCACGTCGAGACAACGCCGCCCGCTACCGCCAGAACGGCGTCGCCGCTAGTGAGAGAGCAGGCGCGGCGTTCCGGGAGCGTGCCATCGTGGATGGCTGAGTGGGTCGGCGCGCGAGGGACAGTGCGCCAGCACGGCCCTCGCGGCGCCGGGCCGCTCAGGCGCCGCGAGGGCCCGCTACCGGAGGAAGGGCGGGATGTCTATTTCGTCGTCGGGGATCTCGAGTGAGGTGCGCTCGCGATCCTCCATGCGCGGGGAGCGGTCGCGGCGGCTGACGCGGTCGCGCGTCTCCTCGCGTGCGGTGCGCGGCCGGGCGCGGCCGTGGTCGAAGCCGGTGGCGATGACCGTCACGCGGACCTCGTCGCCCATCGCCTCGTCGATGACCGCGCCGAAGATGATGTTCGAGCTGGGGTCGGAGGCACCCTGGATGATCTCGGCCGCCTCGTTGACCTCGAACAGGCCGAGGTCGCTGCCGCCGGTCACGTTGAACAGGATGCCGCGCGCGCCGGTGATGTTGACCTCGAGCAGCGGGCTCATGACCGCCGCCTTCGCCGCGTCGACCGCCCGGTTCTCGCCGGTGCCCATGCCGATGCCCATCATCGAGCTCCCCGCCTCGCGCATGATCGTCTTCACGTCGGCGAAGTCGAGGTTGATGAGTCCGGGAACCGTGATGAGGTCGCTGATGCCTTGCACGCCCTGGCGCAGCACGTCGTCCACCACGCGGAACGCGTCGACGATGCTCGTCTTCTTGTCGACCACCTCGCGAAGCCGGTCGTTCGGGATGGTGATGAGCGTGTCCACCTTCTCCTTGAGGGTCTCGGTGTACTGCTCCGCCACCAGCTTGCGACGCATCCCCTCGAAGCTGAAGGGCTTCGTCACGACGCCGAC
>JAHWJN010000011.1:0-12085 GCA_019348395.1 Chloroflexota bacterium | reverse complement strand
GTCAACGCGCCGAGGTCCTTGGCGATCTCCGCGATCACCGGCGCCGCGCCGGATCCGGTGCCACCGCCCATGCCGGCGGTAATGAAGATCATGTCGGCGTCCTTGAGGGCCTCGTAGATCTTCTCCGAGTCCTCCTCGGCCGCCCGCTGGCCCACCGACGGATCGGCGCCGGCGCCGAGTCCGCGCGTCATCTTGTCGCCGATGCGGATCTTGTGCGGCGCGTCGCTCTGCAGGAGCGCCTGGGCATCGGTGTTCACGCTGATGAACTCGACGCCCATCATCTCGGCACGGATCATCCGGTTGACGGCATTGCTGCCGCCACCCCCGACGCCGATGACCTTGATCAGCGCGAAATTCTCGGAGTCAGATCGGAGCGGCATATCGGGTGATCCTCTGCACGGCAGTGTGGCTGGAGTTCGTCAACCCGAGGGCTCTGCGGGTTTGACCGATTCTAGCGAGACACGTATGACGCTGTCGGACGTTTTCCACAATTCGGCTCGAAGTTATCCACAGGGTGGATTTCGGGTGGTGGACGGTCGCGGCGCCTGTCCACCGGGTGGCTGCGCACCGGACGCTCTTGCACCGGGTGGAGACATCGGCCACCGAGATGGCCGCCGATGACCCTCCATTGCAGGTGGTGCAAGCGACGGTGCCCAATCGGATTGCGAGCGGCCCCCGCTGGCCGATAGCTCCACCGCGTGAAACCGGCGCAGGGATCACGTCGATCAACCCGGGAAGAGGTTCCGGATCCACTCCCCGACGCGGGAGAGTGGATTGACGCCGTTGCCGCCGTAGCCGATCGGCTCCTCTCCGAGGTGGTGGGCGCCCCACAGCAGCAGCCCGATCGACGTCGAGAAGGCCGGGTTGCCGATCTGGTCCATGAGCCCGCCGATGCCCTGCGGTGCGCCGATGCGGACGGGCATCTCGAGGCCGTCGCGGGCCAGCACGTCGGCCCCGGCCAGGCGCGCTCCGCCACCGGTGAGCACAGCGCCGGCGGGCAGCATCCCGGCGTGCCCGGAGCGCTTCACCTCCTCGCGGATGAGGCTGTAGATCTCGCTCATGCGGGCCTCGATGATCTCGCACAGCCGCCGGCGCTGGATCGTCTGGCCGCCGGCCTCGCCGAGGACCGCCACGTTGAGCAGCTCCTCGGGCTCGACCTCGGCCATGCTGGCGGTGCCGTGCTTGATCTTGATCTCCTCGGCCAGGTTCAGGCTGGTGCGCAGGCCGATGGCCACGTCGTTGGTGACGTTGATGCCACCGACCGGCAGTACCGCGGTGTGATAGACCGCGCCGTCGACGAAGATCGCGATGTCGGTCGTTCCGCCGCCGATGTCGGCGACCAGGACGCCGAGCTCCTTCTCGGTGTCGGTGAGGGTGGCCTCTCCGGCGGCCAGCGAGCTGATGACCATCTCGTCGATCTGCACACCGGAGGTGACGATGCACTTGCTCAGGTTCTGCACCGAGGTCGCGGCCCCCGCGACGATATGGGTCTCGACCTCGAGGCGCACGGCGCTCATGCCCAGCGGGTCCTTGATCCCCTCCTGGCCGTCCACGATGTAGCCTCGCGGCACGACGTGCAGGATCTCGCGGTTCGACGGCACCTGGACCGCCTTGGCGGCCTCCGTGGCGCGGCCCACGTCCTCGCGGCTCACTTCCCGCTTGTGGCCGGAGACGGCCACCACGCCGCGCGAGTTCTGGCTCGAGATGTGCGAGCCGCCGACGGAGACGAAGGCCGAGCTGATCTTGTAGCCCGACAGGCGTTCCGCCTTCTCGACGCTCGATGCGATGGAGTTCACGGTCTGGTCGATGTTGGCGACCATCCCCTTCTTCATGCCGACCGACGGCGCGATGCCGTAGCCGATGACGTTCACGTCACCGCTGCGTCCGACCTCGCCGATGAGCGTCGTGACCTTCGTCGTGCCCGCGTCGATGCCGACCAGGACCGCTTCGCGTTCCAAGCTACCTCCTGAATGTGGGCGCGCGGAGCGCGCCATCGATGCCGTCCGAGCCTACAGGAAGTGGCGCCGGATGAGGGCCACGTTCTGGAAGATGCGCAGGCCGAAGGCGAAGAGTGCCACCAGGTACAGATCGATCCCGAGCCGGTCGCCCACGAAGGTGAGCGCGACGGCCACCAGCGTGTTCGTCACGAAGCCCGAGAGGAAGATCCGGTTGTCGTAGTGGGCGTCCAGCTCCGCACGGATGGCGCCGAGCACGGAGTCGAGCCCCGCCAGGATGGCAACGGCCGAGTAGCGCGCCAGGTCCGGGCCAACGTTGACGTTGAGCACCAGCCCGAGCGCGACTCCGAGCGCAAGGCCGACGAGGGGAAGCCACATGAGGGAAGGTCCCGAAGCGAGGATCTCGGTCGCCGAGGCCGCGCGGGCCGCGGCACGCGTCACCCCTTCGCACGGAAATATACCTTTCCGGGGTTCCGGACATCCACCCAGCCGATCTCGGCCTCCGATCGGGTGGCGAACAGCGTGCGGACCGCAGTCACCTGGCGCTCGAGGCGCGCATCGGCCGAGGCCGCCGTCTCGCGCGGATCGAGGCCGTACACGCCGAACGCCACCTCCCACTCGGGGTCGTCGGACCGCAGCCGGAAGCCGTGATCGTCGTCCACCGCCACCGCCAGGCTGCGCGCTTCCGAGCCGAGGGCGGCCGGGTCGAGCTCCGAGAGGGCGCTCGCCGTGCGCAGCAGGGCGGCCGGGATCCGGTCGCCGATCGCAAGGAGCCGTCCCTCGAAGCGATCGTCGACGACCGTGGCCAGGCCGCGCAGATCGTCCGGCAGCGCGGCCTCGCGATCGAGGACGGCGAACAGGATGCCGTCGGCGCCCCCGACGAGGCGCGCCCGAGCGGTCTCCCACACGAAGGTGGGCTCGGGCTCGACGATCGAGGCCGACAGTGCGCCGGTGAGGTCGGCGCTGACGCGCGCCTCCATGACCGATGGAAGGGCCTCGAGCCGGTCGCGCACGGCGGTCGTGTCGACGGCCAGCACGGCGGCACCGCGCTGGTCGGCCAGGACCCGGTCCAGCTCGTCGTGCGGGGTGTACCGGGATCCGGCCCACGAGACGTCGGCGACGCGCACCCACGGCCCGGTGACGAGTGCCACGAGGGCGACCGCCGCGGCCACTGCGCCGAGGAGGGCGAGGATGCGACCGAGCGTCGGCAGCCGTCCGCCGATCCGCCGCCGCAGCGGGACGCCCGGACGCCGTGCCATGCGGTTGCGTGGCCGCGCGCCGGGGCGCCGCGCCATCGGCCTGGATGCGCCGCCGGCGCGGCGCGACGGGTCTTTCCGGTTGGCCTTGAGCTTCATCGGTCGCGCTCCCGCGCCAGCAGGAGAAGCCGATCGATCAGCTCGCTGAACGAGATGCCCGCCAGCTCCGCCTGCTTGGGATACATGCTCGTGGCGGTGAAGCCCGGCAGCGTGTTCATCTCGCTCAGGTAGATCGCGTCGCCGGCCACCAGGAAGTCGACCCGGGCCATCCCCGCACCATCCACCGCCCGGTAGGCGGCAAGCGCGTACTCCTTCAGTTGCGCGGCGAGGTCGGGATCCACGTCCGCACGAGGGTCCACCGCCGCGAGCCCCTCGACGTACTTCGCCTCGTAGTCGTAGAACTCGTGCGTGGAGCGCACCTCGCCCGGCTCGAAGACGATCGGCTCGTCGTTGCCGAGCACTCCGCACTCGAGCTCCCGGGCATTGGGGACGTACGCCTCGACGATCACCTTGCCGTCGTACCGAAACGCCTCGTCGAGCGCCGCCGGCAGCTCATCCAGCTCGTGGACCAGGCTCATGCCGACGCTCGAGCCCAGACGGGCGGGCTTCACGACGCTCCGGTTACCGATCGTCTCCGCCACCTGGCGGACGACATGCTCCGGCTCACGGCGCCAGGCGCTGCGGCGGAACCAGACCGCGTCGACCACGGGCAGGTTGTGGCCACGCATCAGCTCCTTGAAGACGATCTTGTCCATGGCCACCGCGCTGGCGAGCACCCCGGCCCCGGTGTACGGGATGCCGGCCAGCTCGAGGAAGCCCTGCAGCGTCCCGTCCTCCCCGAACGGGCCGTGGACCACGAGGAATGCCACCTCGATGACGTCGGCCAGCGAGCGCACCGCCGATCGCGCGGCGAGGGCGCGGTCGTCCACCACCGCCGGCGCCAGGTGCTCCTGGTGGCGACGAAGGCGCTCAACCTCCTCGTCCGGAGTCGCCGCGCCCAGCAGCCCGGCCAGCCCTTGGCCGGCCTCGAGCTCCGGTGCCGGGCCACTCGGCAGCAGCCAGCGGCCGTCGCGGTCGATGTACACGAGGTAGGGCTCGTAGCGCTCGCGGTCGATGGCGCGCAGCACCGCCTCGGCAGAGGCGATGCTCACCTCGTGCTCGGCGGATCGGCCGCCGGCGAAGACGCCGACCCGAAGCCGGCTCATGCCACGCCCGCCAGCGGCGACGGTGGCGGCCGGAGGTCGACCGGCCAGTCCCCGACAAACTCGATCTCGTACCGCAGCTCCGTCCCGAACCGCTCCGCCACGACCAGGCGCACGTGGTCGCCCACGGCCCGCACGTCCGTCGCCAGGCCGCCGCGATCGACCACGATGAAGTTCCCGTGCAGCGTGCTCACCTCCGCGCTGCCGATGCGGAACCCCTTCAGGCCCGCTTCGTCGATGAGCCGGCCGCTGAAATCCCCCGGCGGATTGCGGAAGACGCTGCCGGCATTCTGCTCCGCCAGGGGCTGCGTGGCCCGGCGGTGGGCCTGGAGCTCACCCACCCGCTCGGCGATGAGGTCGGGCTCCCCGTCCGCCAGTTCCAGCTCTGCTGCGAGCACGATCTCCCCGGTCGCCTTGAACCGTGACTCGCGGTAGCCGAACCGGCACTCCGCCGGCGCGAGCTCGACGACGCCCTCCCCCGGCGACCAGGCGCGCACGCCGCGCACGACGTCCTTCATCTCGCCACCGTGCGCGCCGGCGTTGGCCCACACGGCACCGCCCACCGTTCCGGGGATGCTGATGCCGAACTCGATGCCGGTGAGCCCCGCACCGGTGCAGCGCTTCACGAGCGCGGCCATCGCCGCGCCACCCCCGGCGCGGATCCGCCGCCCGTCGATCTCGATCGTGTCGGCCCGGTTCCGGATGACGAGGCCGCGAACGCCGGCGTCGGCGACGACGACATCGCTCCCCTTGCCGAGGACTCCTGCCGGCACGCCCGCGTCACGGGCGAGCTCGAGGGCACCGACCAGCTCGTCGACGGTCTCGGCGACGGCCAGGCGGTCGGCAGGACCCCCCACGCGCAACGTGGTGAGCGGTCCGAGCGGCGCGTCGCGCGTGAGCGCGATTCCACGCTGCGCGGCCAGCCGGTCCAGCGCGGTCAGTCGCTCGGCGACGGCCATCGCGTTCATGCCGCCGTCTCCGACGGCAGCGGCGCGCCGTCGGCCATGGCGACCAGCTCCTCGGCCAGCGATCGTGCGGCGTTAGGGCGGCCCAGCGAGCGCGCGGCATCGGCCATGGCGGCGCGCCGGGTGTCGTCGAGCAGGGCCGTCGTCTCGGTGACGAACCGTTCGGCGGTCAGTTCGTCGTCGTCGACGACGAGGGCGGCCCCCTCGTCGGCCAGGAACCGCGCGTTGTAGCGCTGGTGCGCGCCGGCGAACGGGTACGGGACCAGGATGGAGGCGACTCCCGCGGCGGCGACCTCGGCGCAGGTCGAGGAACCGGCTCGGCCGACGACGAGGTCGGCCGCCACCAGCGCCTCGGCCATGCGATCGGTGAGGAATGGCTCCGCGGTGTACCGGGCTCGCAGGGTCTCCGGCAGCGCCTCCCTGGCGGCGCCGGCCGCGGCCATGCCGCCCTCGCCCGCGAGATGCAGCACGTGCCAGCGCTCGACCAGCTGCGCCAGGCCGCCGATCACCGCCTCGTTGAGCCGCGCCACCGCCTGCGACCCGCCGAAGACGAGAAGGAGCCGGTCGTCGGGGTCGATGCCGAGCGCATGGCGCGCCGCCGCGCGGTCGATCCCGGCGAACGAACGGATGGGTGTGCCGGACACGAAGGCGTTCGACCCGAAGGCTTCCAGCGTCGGCGGGAAGCTCACGGCCACCCGCGTGGCGAAGCGGCCGATGGCCCGGGTCGCGCGCCCGGGGAGCACGTTTCCCTCCCAGACCAGGGTCGGGATCCCGCGCGCGCGGGCCGCGAGCACGAGCGGCAGGGCCAGATAGCCGCCGGTCGTGAACAGGACGTCGGGACGCGTTCGGCCGAGAAGCCACCATGCCTGCGGGACCGAGGCGGCAAGCCGGGCCGGGTCGAGGGCCGTATGGACCGAGAGCCCGGCGGAGCGAAGCGAGCGGACCACGAGCTCGTGGTACGGAAGCTCGGCGCCCATGGGATGGTTGGCCACGAGCCGTCGCTCGAAGCCGCGGACGCCACCGATGTAGGCCAGCTCAACGTCGGGACTGACGTCGCGCAGGGCCCGTGCGACGGCCAGCGCGGGGTAGATGTGCCCGCCTGTCCCGCCGCCCGATACCGAACACCGCATCGCGCAGGGATCCTTGTTGGGAGGTCTCTCGGCTGATCGACAGCAGGATGCCGACCGCCGCGAGGTTGATGGTCAGCGCCGATCCTCCGGCGCTGATGAACGGAAGGGGAATGCCGGTCACCGGCATGAGCGCGGTGACCACCATCATGTTGATGCAGGCC
Source organism: Chloroflexota bacterium (assembly GCA_019348395.1). Lineage (GTDB taxonomy): Bacteria > Chloroflexota > Limnocylindria > QHBO01 > QHBO01 > JACDBZ01. The sequence goes on along the minus strand of JAHWJN010000011.1, from coordinate 5,416 downwards.
TGCACCACCAGCCACGTGGTGATGCCGCACGCGACCAGGCCCGAGAAGGTGTCGGGAGCCGTGATCGCGATCCGATAGCCCTGGTAGGCGATGACCACGAACAGGGCGACCACTGCCAGTGAGCCGATCAGTCCCCACTCCTCGCCGATGATGGCGAAGATGAAGTCGGTCGAGGGCGCCGGCAGGTAGAGGTACTTCATCCGGCTCTCCCCGAGGCCCAGGCCGGTGATCCCGCCAAGCCCGAGGGCGAACAGCGCCTGAATCGTGTTGTACCCCGCTCCGAGCGGGTCCCGGAACGGATCCAGGAACGTCTGGACCCGCGCCATCTGGTAGCTCGTCGCGGTGATCATCATCCACGCCACCCCCACCGCGGCGGCGGCGATGGCACCGAGGTACAGCAGGTTCGCGCCTGCCATGAAGAAGATGCTGAGCGCCACGATGGCGTACACGCCTGCCGTGCCGAGGTCCGGCTCCGCCGCGATCAGAAAGAAGCCCGGCGCCACCAGCATGCCGAACGGCACGAGGCCGTTCCAGAAGCCCCTCGCCTCCTTCCCCCGCCGGTCGAGCCAGTGCGCGAGGTACAGGACGATGGCCAGCTTGGCGAACTCGGCCGGCTGCAGGGACCCGAACCCGGGGATCACGATCCAGCGCCGGGAGCCGTTGATCTCGCTGCCGATGCCGGGAACGAGCACCGCGATGAGCAGCACGAGGGTGATGACGTAGAACGGGATCGCCAGGTAGCGCAGATGGCGGAAGTCGAGGCGGCTGGCGACGAACAGGCCGCCGAGCCCGAGACCGGCCCAGACGACCTGTTCGAGGCCCTGGGCGGCCGGGTCGCTGCTGCTGAAGTAGGACTGGACGCTCGACGCGGAGTAGACCATCACGATGCCGAGCGCGGCCAGCGCGATGACCGCCAGCAGCAGCGGATAGGCGGGCTCGTGGCGCTCGCGGCGCACCCCGCTGCCGGCGCGACCGCGGGTGGCCGTTCGGCGGGCGGCGGCGCTGGCCGCCACGGCGCTCACGAGGCGTCGCCCAGCCCGGCGACCGCCTGGCGGAAGGCGTCGCCACGAGCGGCGTAGTCGGTGAACATGTCGAAGCTCGCGGCCGCCGGCGCCAGGAGGACGACGTCGCCGGGGTGCGCCAGCGAGGCGCTCAGCGTGACCGCCTCGGCCATCGTGTCCGCTCGCCGAACCGGGATTCGATCGCCGATCAGCGGAGCGAGCTCATCCGCCGTCTCGCCGATGAGGACGCAGGCACGCGCGTGCTCGGCGATCGCGGCGGCGAAGCGCGAGTAGTCGAGCCCCTTGCCACGGCCGCCGGCGATGAGCACGACCGGCGCGTCGAACGCGGACAGCGCGGCGATGGCGGCGTCGGGGATCGTGGCCTGCGAGTCGTTGACCCACCGCACCCCGCCGCGCTCGGCGACCGTTTCCAGGCGGTGCGCGACGCCGGGGAAGTCGCGGATCGCCGCGCCGATCGACCCGCCATCCGCACCGGCGACGTGCGCGGCGAGCGCCGCGCCGACGACGTTGGCGAGCATGTGGCGGCCCGGAAGCGGAACGTCTGCGACCGGCAGGACCCGCTCACCGGCCACGGAGATCCATCCATCATCGGCGGTCGCCATCGGCTCCGGTTCCGCGTCGACCTCGAGGCTGTACCACGCCACCGCGCCGGCGGGCAGGCGTTCGCCGAGGTCGCGACAGCCGGGATCGTCCGCGTTCAGCACGATCCGACCTGCGGTGGAGAGCTCAGCCAGGCGCGCCTTCACGGCGCGGTAGGCCCCCACGCTGCCATGCCGGTCGAGATGATCCTCCGCAATGTTCGTGTAGAGGGCCACGTCCACGCCCCGGTCGATGGTCGGCAGCTGCAGCTCGCTCAGCTCGAGCACGGCCCAGGTGTCGGACCCGAGCTCGGTGACCCGCTCGATGAGCGGCGTCCCGATGTTTCCGCCGAGGGCCACCGGCAGGGCGGCGCGCTCCAGCATGGCAGCAACGAGCGACGCGGTGGTGGTCTTGCCCTTCGTGCCGGTCACGCCCAGGATCCGGGCCCGGGTCAGCCGCAGGAAGAGTCCGACCTCGCTCACCAGCTCGGTGCCGCGTTCCTCGGCCGCCGCCAGGGCGGTGCGAAGCCACGGATCGGTGGTCGGGAAGCGCGGGGACACCGACGGGCTGGTGACCAGCAGGTCCGCCCTCTCGATCAGGCGCTGCGCCGTCGGCTCGTCGACCCCGAGCGCCAGGCGCACCGGACGGCCCTCGAGCGCGGACACCGCCTCGGCGAGCTCGCCGATCGGACGGCGGTCGTAGGCGGTCACCTCGGCGCCGGCATCGGTCAGGAAGCGGCAGGCCGCCACCCCGGAGCGGGCGAGTCCGAGCACCATGGCGTGACGGCCGTCCAGGTCGGCGACCGTACGGACCGGGCCGGCGGCGGTCATCGGCTCGCTCACAGCTGCTGCACGCTCGCCAGGAAGATGCTGAAGCCAAGCAGGCCGGCCAGCGCGGCGACGATCCAGAAGCGCAGCGTGATCTTCTCCTCGGCCCATCCGATCAGCTCGAAGTGGTGATGGAGCGGCGTCATGCGGAAGATGCGACGCCCGCGGAGCCGGTAGCTCAGTACCTGCAGCACCACGCTCATGATCACCGCGAAGAAGACGATCCCGACGATGGCGAGGAGCGGCAGCTGCCCATTCACGGTGGCCACCACGGCCAGGGTGGCGCCCAGGCTCAACGCGCCCGAGTCGCCCATGAAGATCTGCGCGGGGTGGACGTTGAACCACAGGAAGCCCATGAGGGCGCCGATCACCAGCGCGCAGAAGACCGCCAGGTTCGGCTGCTCGATCTTCACGCCCGGCACCTCGACCAGGCTCACCAGGAGATACGCCACGAAGCTGAAGATCAGCACGCCGCCGGCGAGGCCGTCGAGCCCGTCGGTCAGGTTCACCGCGTTGCTGGTGCCGACGATGACGAAGGCGATGAACCCGATGAGCAGCGGTCCTGCCACCTCGAACTGGCCCAGGAACGGGATGTTGAGCCCGGTGAGGTCGAAGTGGCGCCAGATGTAGAACGCGGCAAGGATGGCGACACCGGTCTGCCACACCAGCTTCCATCGGCCCCGCATGCCGACCCCAGTCCGGACGTTCACGAAGTCGTCGACCGCACCGAGGATCCCGACGCCCATGAGCGTCAGCATCGGGGTCAGCGTGGCCGCGTCCTCGATCCGCAGGGCCATCGCCAGGAAGAGCACCACGCTCACCACCAGCATGCCGCCCATCGTCGGCGTGCCTGCCTTGCCGAAGTGCGTCGCCGGTCCCTCCCCGCGGATCTGCTTCCCGTAGCCGAGACGCTGCAGGAGGCTGATGTAGATCGGCGCAAGGATCACCATGCCGATGAAGGCCAGCAGCAGCGCGACGACGATCTGGATCAGGCTCACGGTGTCAGCCCGCGCAGCAGGTCGACGGTCCGGTCGAGACCGATCCCGCGCGAGGCCTTGACGAGCACCAGGTCACCCGGCCCAGGAGCCAGATCGCGCTCCAGGACCGTTGCGGCCTCCTCGGCGTCGGCCGCCAAGCTGACTCGTTCGAGTCCCGCCTCCCGCGCCGCTTCGGCGATCCAGCGCCCCCGCTCCCCGACCGCGACCAGGCCGTCCACCGCCCCGGCAGCACGTGCGCCGACCGATCGGTGCAGCTCCTCCTCCTGCGGGCCGAGCTCGAGCATGTCGCCCAGGACCGCGAGGCGGCGCCGGCCGTCGGGGACCGCGGTCTCGGCCAGGAAGGCGATGGCGGCGAGGACGCTCACCGGCGAGGCGTTGTACGTGTCGTCGACGACCGTGGCGCCCGAGGCGGCCTCGATGGGCGCCATACGGTGCTCGGCCCGGCTTCCGGCCGCGAGCGCCGCCTCGATCTCGGGCATCGGCACGCCGAGGTGCTCGGCCGCGGTGGCGGCGGCGAGGGCGTGCGGGACCAGGTGCCGGCCCGGAGTCGTGCTGCGCAGGCGCCGCACGGCCCACGGCGCGATCAGCGTGAACTCCGTGCCCGCCAGTCCGTGCGACCTGACGTCGGTGGCCCGCACCTCGGCATCCGGACCGAGCCCGAACGTGCGCACCGGAGCGCTCGTCACCGACGCCATGGCGGCGACCCTCGCGTCGTCGGCGTTCAGGATGGCGAGGCCGTGCGAGGGCAGGGCGGCAGGCAGCTCGGCCTTCGCCTGTGCGATCCGCTCCAGGCTGCCGGCACGCTCGATGTGGGTCGGATGCACGGCGAGGACGATCCCGAGCTCCGGCCGCGCGATCTCGGCCAGCCGCGCGATCTCGCCGACGGTGTACATGCTCATCTCGAGGACCGCGACTTCGTGGTCCGGCTCCAGCCGCAGCAGTGTCATGGGCAGGCCGGTTTCCGAGTTGAGGTTGCCCTCGTTGCGCAGCGTGCGATGCGTGCGGGAGACGACGTCGGCGGTCATCTCCTTTGCGATCGTCTTGCCGGTGGAGCCGGTGATCCCCACGACCCGCACGGGGTGCCGGTCGCGCCACCACGCCGCCAGCTCCTGGAGCGCGGCCAGCGGGTCCGCGACCCGCACGACGGCGCCATCGCAGGCCGGCGGCAGCTCGACCGGGCGAGAGACGAGGGCGGCAGCCGCGCCCGCGCGCAGGGCCTCGACGACGTAGGCGTGGCCGTCCACGTGCTCTCCCTGGAGGGCCACGTACACGCTGCCCGGCGTGACGCGGCGGGAGTCGACGGCGGCGCCGGTGACGTGGGTGACCGAGGTCGGTCCGATGAGGTGGCCGTTGACGACGGACAGGAGGTCGTCGATGCGGATGGCAGGCACGGGGACCACGCTGCGGACTACGGGCGAGTCTAGCAGTCTCATGGCTGGGCAACCGGCTCCAGTGGCCGGTCCGGCGGGATGGCGAGGTACTGCAGCACCTGGGCCATCAGACGCGAGTACACCGTCTCCGGACGCTCGGCCATCTGGTATCGGCCCCACACGCTCGGGCGGTGCAGCAGGATCAGCGTGACGAGCTTGCGCTCGCTGTTGGGCAGGAAGCCGATGTAGCTGGAGTCGACCCAGCCGTCGATGTACTCCCAGCGCGTCACCGTCTCCCCGTCGGCGTCCTTCCGCTCGACCGGCCCGGCGATCTGCGCCGTGCCGGTCTTGCCGGCGACGCGGTAGCCGGGGATCGCCGCCGTCTCCGCCGTCCCGCCCTCGTTGGTCACGCCCTCGAGCATGCCCCTGAGCTGGGCCGCGATGTGCGGCTCGACGACCTGCGCCCGCTGCGGCGCGGGGGCCGGCACCACCTTGCCGCTCCGATCGGTCGTGGACTTCAGGATGTGGGGGGTGATCCGCACGCCGTCGTTGGCGATCGTGGCGAAGATCGAGGCCATCTGCACGGTGTTGACCGAGTAGCCCTGCCCGATCGGATGCGT
>JAHWJN010000119.1 GCA_019348395.1 Chloroflexota bacterium | reverse complement strand
GCAACGAGGCTGAACGCCATCGCCATGGCGGTGATGACCGCCAGCATGCCGGTCCGAGTATGGGTAATGGAGTACATCGCGAAACCTCTGAATGTGCCGGCCACTATGCCCCATCTATCGGGGGCGCTGGCCCTGCTCAAATTCCGGTCGACGCAAGACGGCTGCCACGCCTCTCAAAACGGTGTGGGGACGCTCGCATCATCACAACCGAATCGGCGCTACCAGTCCCCGGGGCTCCGCGGATCACCGATGCGTGCCGTCCGCACAGCCCCATCGCCCCGTGCCGGACGGTCACCGGCGCCGGAGTCGTAGCAGCGCGAGAGAGAGCCCGGCCGAAGTTACCTCGACTGCGAGATTCGCCCCGCCGATCGCATCGATCGGTTCGCCCGACCCGAGCTGAATTCCGGAGTGGCCGTGGGATCTCGACGGCTGCGCCGCCGGGGCGTTGGAGTCACCCACATCATCGGCAGCGTGGTGGTCGCTGTCTCCGTCGACATGATGGGCGTGGGTCTCATGCTCGTCATGAGCCGCTGCGGAGCCCCCCTGCGGGGCGACCTCGTGCGGGGAACCAGAGGTCGCCCACGGCAACCCGACAGCCACATTCACGAGGTACAGGCCTACGAGTGCGGCGCTCGCCAGGGCTACGGCCAGGTACAGGATCGGCCGCGGACGCAGCACCACCAGCGCCGAGAGACTCAGCTGGAGCAAGCCCGCCGCCACGAATCCCACGCCCATGACGGTGGATTCCCCGAAGTGGGCAGGGGTCATCCCGAGATGAATGACGCCCGTCGTGGCCAGCAGCCCCGCGAGGAGCAGCCGCCACCAGCCGGGCGTCGGCGCGAGGAGGGGGGTCGATGCGTTCACGGTCGGACCTCGGGCGTCAGCTGAGCCAGGGTGCCCGTGTCCGGTCGGGTGAACTTCCGGGCGTACATACGCGGGATACGCAGGAGCGCTCTGCGTGCATGCGTCACAGCGCAGTTCCGTGGATATCCTTCTCGTGCCGCCACCCGCGGCGGGCGTGTCAGGTCGAGGCCAGCAGGTCCGGCGTGATCTCGTCGAGCGTCCGGCAGCCCGCAAGGGCCATGGCCAGCGACAGTTCGTCGCGAAGGATCTCCAGCACCCGGGCCACGCCCACGGCTCCGCTGACCGCCAGGCCCCACAGCACCGGACGGCCGACCGCCACCAGGTCCGCACCCAGGGCCAGCGCCTTGAGCGCGTCCACCCCGCGCCGGACGCCGCCGTCCGCGACGATCACCGTCCGGCCACCGACCGCGTCCGCGATCTCCGGAAGTCCCGCGGTGGCGGTGACCGAGGTGTCGAGCTGCCGGCCGCCGTGGTTGCTGACCCAGATGCCGTCGCAGCCCGCCTGGAACGCGCGCTCGGCATCGTCTGACCGCAGGATTCCCTTGGCAATGAGGGGGATCGGGCAGACCGATCGCAGCCACTCCAGGTCCGACCAGGTCCAGGTCGGGAGAACGACGAGCCCGGTCTCGCCGGTCGGCTGATCCGCCGGCAGATGTACCCCGAGCGGCACCGTGAAGCGGTTGCGCCGATCGCGCTCGCGATTGCCCGGCATCGGCAGGTCGACGGTGACGACGATCCCGCCGTATCCGGCCGCGACGGCCCGATCGACGAGATCGCGGCACGTCGTGCGATCCTCGGGAGCGTACAGCTGGAACCAGCGGGGTGCCCCCAGGGGCGTTTCGGCGACCGTCTCCATCGGCACCGTGGAGATCGTCGAGAGGACGTAGAGCGCATCGGCCGCGGCGGCGCCACGCGCGGTGGCCCGTTCGGCGTCCTCGTGCGCGAGTCCGTGCGCCGCGGTCGGCGCCACGACGATCGGATGGGCCAGCCGGGTCCCGAGCACGGTGATCGACAGGTTGCGTTCCGACACGTCGACGAGGACGCGGGGGCGCAGACGGATCCGGTCCCAGGCATGGCGGTTGTCGGCGATGGTGTGCTCGTTCCCGGCGCCGCCGGCGTAGTAGTCCCATGCCGCAGCGTCCATGCGGGCAGCCGCGGCTGCCTCGAAGTCGGCGACGGTGAGGAAGCGGTCAGGATCGGCCATGCGGACCGATCATGCCACCGCCGCCGCGGCAGAATGGGGCGCATGCAGCCAGTCCAGCGATTCCTCATGTCGGTCCTCGGGATGGTCGTCCTGGCCGCCTGTACGGCCGATGCGCCGTCGCCGACCGCGACTCCGGAGCCCACGCCATCGCCATCGCCCAGCCCGACCGAGTCGCTCGAGGCCGAGCTGCTCGATCGGCGCTGGACCGTCCTCTTCGTCGGCACCGACCTCAATGCCGCGCGGGAGGAGCGCGGCGAGCCGCCGAACGCCGACGCGCTCATGCTCGTCAGCCTGTCGGCCGACCAGTCGGAGCTGACCCTCGTCTCGCTCCCTCGCGACACGGTCGACGTGCCGCTGGCCGACGGTGGTGTATGGGAGCGCAAGATCAACGCGCTGTACCTCGACGAGGGGATCGACACGCTGGTGGGGGCCATGGAGACGCTGTTCGACGTGCCGATCGACGGGCATGTCGTGCTGGACATGGACGACTTCACGCGTCTCGTCGACGCGGTCGGCGGCGTGGAGGTCGCGCCGGACGAGCCGATCGAGGACCCGATCGTCAACCTGGATCTTGACGCCGGCACGCAGGAGATCGATGCGGCCACGGCCAATGGCTACGTCCGCACTCGTGTCGACAAGGACTACGGCCGAATGGGCCGCCAGCAGGAGGTGCTGCTCGCCATCGCCGAGCGGCTCGTGGACCCGGAGACGGACGTCGACGTGCGCTCACTCGCCGAGAACCTGGACTCGCTCGAGACCGACCTGCCGCTCGACGAGATCCCGACGTTGCTCGAGCTGGCGCGTCGTGCGACCGACGCGGAGGTCCGGCGCCTGCTGATCGAGCCGCCGCTCATCACCTTCGAGGGCGACCGCGGCGACGGTCGGGGCTACATCCTCGAGGCGGACGTGGAGGCCATCCGCGACGAGGTGGGAGAGCTCATCCGCGATTGACGCTGACGGCGATGCCAGCCGTACTGGCCGTTCGACACCTGGACGCTCGGGTGCGGCGGCTTCGGCAGCGATCCGCCAGCGTGGCTGGCCCGGTGACGAACGACGACCGGTTCCAGCGTTCGGGCGCCAGCCTGATTGGCGGAAGTCGGCGGAGCCCCGCACGGGCACGCGTTGCTTCGACGGAACGCGAGTCTGACTGGCGCCTCGGAGCGAGGGGTACGCGGGGTCAGCCCTCGGAGGGTTCCTCGGAGCGGTCCGAGCGGCTATCGCCCTCGGCACCCTCGGCCGGGGCGCCCTCGCCCTCGGCACCTTCGGCACCTTCGCCCTCGGCCGCCTCGCCCTCGAGCTCTTCGCCCTCGGCGACCTCCGGCTCCTCCTCGACCTCGATCCGCGGCGGAACCACGGTGGCGACGAGAGTCTCGGGATCGGTCAGGACGGTTACCAGGTCGCGGTTGAGGTTCAGGTCGCTGACGTGGATGGCGACGTCCAGGCTGACGAGGGTGGAGACGTTCACCTCGATCTCGTGCGGGATGTCGTTCGGCAGCGCCTTGACATGCACGCTCGACAGGTTGTGGAGCAGCGTGCCGCCGGTCTCCTCGACGGCCGGCGCCTCGCCGGTGAACACGAGAGGAACGTCGACCTCCATCTCCTGCTTGAGGTTGACGAGGAAGTAGTCCACGTGGATGGCGCGACCGCTGAGTGGATGGCGCTGGACGCTCTTGATGATGCCGCTCGTGGCGCGGCTGGTACCGGGGAGCCGGAACTTGACGACGCTCGTCCGGCCGGCGGCCTTGTACAGGGTCTCGAAGGACTTCGCCTCCACCTGCACGGGCGTCGAGTCCTGGCCCTTGCCGTAGACCACGCCGGGCACGAGGCCGTCTCGGCGCAGTCGCTTGTTCGCCTTGCCCTGCGCTTCGCGCGCGTCGAGCGTGAGCTCCAGGTCCATCGGTGGTGCGTGATCCTCTCAGTGTGGTCGGGCGCCACGATCGCTCGAGGACGAGCGGCGGGCAGCCCCGAGCGGTGTGCGCTCAGTCGGGTGCGAGGCGGCATGGTACCGCGCCGATGGGAGCGCGGCAACCGAGCCAACCGGGCGCGTGCCACGGCGGCCTGTCGGACGCCACGGTTGCGCTTCCTATAATCGGCTCCCATGGCAGGCACGATCATGATCGTCGAGGACGAGCCGGCGGTCGCGCGCGGCGTCCAGGTCGCCCTCGAGCGCGAGGGGTATGACGTGAGCGTGCAGCCGACCGGCGAGGAGGCCGTGGCGAACTTCGGCGAGGCCGCGCCGGATCTCGTCGTCCTCGACGTGCGCCTGCCCGGCATCGATGGCTTCGAGGTCCTGCGCCAGCTGCGTCGGGAGACACGCGCCCCCATCCTCTTCCTGACCGCGCGGTCGGACGAGGTCGACAAGGTCGTCGGCCTGGAGATGGGTGCCGACGACTACCTCGTCAAGCCGTTCAGCGTGCGGGAGCTCGTCAGCCGCGT
>JAHWJN010000118.1 GCA_019348395.1 Chloroflexota bacterium | reverse complement strand
ATCCGGACGAGGAGCGCGCGGTCAGCCACCACCTCCACACCTGTACGGAGCCCCACGTCGAGGCCCGCAGCCTGATCGACGCTGCGGCACTGCTGCCCGCGTCACTCGACCCGGTGATGCCGTCGGCAGGGCTGCGCGGCCGCCTGATGTCCACGATCGCCGAAACCCCTCAGGATCACCGCCAGGCGGCGCCAGCCCGGCTCCGACCCGCGGCCACCGCGGCCCCGCCGCCTCGACGTGCCTGGTGGCAGCTCGGTCCGTTGCCGGCGGCGCTCGCGGCTGCCGGCCTGGCCGCCGCGATCGGGTTGGGCGCCTGGAACGTCGACCTCAGGACGCAGCTCGCCGACCGCGACGCGGCGCTGCGCGCCGTGGCCTCGGCCGATGCCGCCTACGCGGCCTCCGGATCGGCAGGGAGTGGGTGGGTCTTCGAATCCGGCGGCAGCGCATTCTTCGTCGCGGACCGTCTCGCGGCCCTCCCGGCGGACCGCATCTACGAGTTGTGGCTCATCGAGCCGGACGCTGATCCGGTGGCGGTGGGAGTCCTCACGGACACCGATGGCACCGCGATCGTGACCCTGGAGCGCGGCCTCGGGGCGGCCAGCGCGTTCGCGGTCACCGTGGAGGAGGAGCGCGTCGACGCGCCGACGTCGGACCCCGTCCTGGTCGCCGCTCTCGAGGGCTGAGCTCGATTCACGCCCGTGTGGATCGGCCGCACGTTTGGGCATCGGTCCTGCATCCCGTAAGGGCAACGCCGCAGGGGAGCACCACACATGACCGACCAGACTGATCCGGGCACCGCGCAGACGACCGTGGGCGAGGAGGCGCGCGAGCAGGAGCACGCCCATCCGGCGCAGCTCCATACGCACGACCACTACCACGTCACGCACCATCACACCGGTGGCCCGCTGGGCGAGTTCGACCACCGCGCGCACTACCACTCCCACGAGCACAATCACGCGCCGCTCGTCCACGGCCACGAGCACGACGCGGAGGACGAGTACGAGGACCACGCCAAGGAGGCGCACGTCCACGACCACAACGACCCCGCGGACGTGTCCGGCGACTGAAGCTGCTCAACCGGCTGCGCCGCTAGCATGCCGGGGTGCAGAGCGCCCTGATCAGCCCACCGTTCCTCCGCGTCGCGGGGTGGGGGTTCGATCCGGGCCTCTACGAGCTGCTGCTGCTCGTGGGTGGCGCCGTCATCCTCGCCGGCGCCGTCCTCCTCTCGATCCAGAAGGGCCGGCCGTTCTCGGCGGCGATCGTCTATCTCGCGGTGGGCATTGGCATCGGCCTGTTCCTGCGCGCGCGCGGGATCGCCTGGTACGAGCCGATCGAGGACGCGGAGGTGTTCAGCCGCGCGGCAGAGGTAGCGGTGATCGTCAGCCTCTTCGGCGCCGGTGTGAAGCTCGATCGTGCTCTCACCTGGCGCGGGTGGCGGACGACGGTCCTGCTGTTGGCGATCGCAATGCCGCTGACCATCGTGGGGGTTGCCCTGCTCGGTGGTTGGATCATCGGCATGACGGCGGCGAGCGCCATCCTGCTCGGGGCGGTCCTGGCGCCGACCGACCCGGTCCTGGCGGAGGACGTCCAGGTCGGCGGACCGATGGAGAACGAACCGGAGGACGAGGCGCGGTTCAGCCTGACTGCCGAGGCCGGCATGAACGACGGCCTGGCCTTCCCGTTCGTGATGTTCGCCATCTTCGCCTACGAGGAGGGTCTTGGACGCATCGGCGAGTGGTGGCTGGAATGGCTGACGGCCGACCTCCTCTACGCGGTCATCGTCGGGCTTGCACTGGGCGCGATCGCGGGTCGCGCCCTCGCCGCGGTCACCTATCGCGTCATTGACCGTGGATGGCTGGATAACCCCTTCGACGCCTTCGTGGCCATCGGCGCCATCTTCGCCGTCTACGGCGTGACGGAGCTCACCGAGGGCTACGGCTTCCTGGCCGTCTTCGCGGCCGGCGTCGCTTTCCGGCGATATGAGGCCGGCCACGAGGTCAACCGGCGCTTGCACGAGGTCACGTTGGTCGTCGAGAAGCTTGCCGAGCTATCGGTGCTGCTGCTGCTCGGCAGTGTGCTGCCGATCGGCGGCGTTGTGGAGCTCGGATGGCCGGTGCTGCTGACGGTTGCCGGCATCCTGTTCGCGGTGCGTCCGGCGGCCGTGCTCATCAGCCTACTGGCCAGCGGCCTTCCCTGGTCGCGCCGGCTCTTCATCGCATGGTTCGGGATCCGCGGCATCGGTTCGATCTACTACCTAGGCTTCGCCTTCGCAATCCTGACGCCGCTCGACGCGCGCGAGGTCTTCAGCGTGGTCGCCGTGACGATCATCTCGTCAGTGCTGCTCCACGGCCTTTCCGCCGCGGTGCTCACTCGGCGCCTACTCGGTTCCTGACGCGAGGTCAGATCCAGCACCATCCGGCCGGCGGCGGTCCCTCGCTGATGGTGTCGTCAGGCAGCACTAGGGTCGGCGAGCCGGGGCGCTCGCAGTCGCGGAAGAGCATCCGGGTCTGCCACTCGTCGGGGGTCAGCGGCAGCGCGGTCAGCAGCGGCACGAAGAGCAGGAAGGAGCCCAGCACGGCGCCGGTGGCGAGTCCCAGCGCCACCCGACCGGCGGTGCGCGACCACGCCAGCGCGGCAACCAGCCCGAGCGCCAGGCACAGGAACGGCACGGTGGGGAGGAAGTACCAGATGAACGTCTGGCTCCGATCGCCTGAAAGCACGAGCCAGGGCAGATAGGTGGCCGCCGCACCGGCGAGGATCACCAGCTCCGGTCGCAGCCAGTTCCATCCGGAGCGAGCCCAGGTCACGCCCATGGCCAGCAGCGCCACCAGGCCCGGCCACCACGCCACCGGATTGCCCATGGCCAGGATCTCGCGGTAGTCCCCACCGGCATCGAACCAGAAGGCCACCGGACGCTTGAGGAGGGGCCAGGACCACGGCGGCGACTGGTAGGGATGATCGCCGCCCAGCGTCGTGTGGAAGTCGAGCATCGCCCGCTGGTGATCCCATATCCCGCGCCACACCGTGCCGGATTCCCACGGAAGCCCCACCGGGGTTCCCGGCATGCGACCGGCATAGCTGGCCGCGTACACGAGGACCGGGACGAGGCCGAGCAGCAGCGCGGTGGGCAGCGCCTCTCGCCGGAATGCGCGTCGGATGGCGGTTCCCCAGCCGGCCTCCGGGTCGGCCCGCCGTCGATCCAGGATGGCCCAGGCCACCACGAGGCCGATGACGGCCGGCGCCACGTAGGCGCCGGACCACTTCACCGCGGTCGCGGCGCCGAGGCAGACGCCGGCCGCCAGCCGCCACGGCCGGCCGAGCGCGGCGCGCTCCCAGCCACGCGCGTCCTGGCGCGGCGAGCGGTCGCGGTCGAGGACGATCGCCGTCACCGCGCCCACGACGAACAGCACGATGAGGCTGTCGAGCATGGCCGTTCGCGACTGGACGAGGTGGAGGAAGTCAAGGGCCAGGAGCCCGCTGGCCGCGGTGGCGCCGACGGAGAGGGCGGTGCCACCCATGACCCGGCGCAGGAGTCTCCAGGCCAGCACGTGGAGGAGCGCCACCGTCGCGATACCGGCCACGGCCACCGCGATCCGCCAGCCGAAGGGCTGGTAGCCGAAGACGGCGATCCCCGATCCGATGAGCCACTTGCCCAGGGGCGGATGGGCGCGACTGACGAGGTCGCTGATGCCGCATACCGCCTCGCTGCCGGCCACGTACCAGCAGGCGTCCTGTGCGTAGAAGATCTCGTCGAAGATCAGCCCGGTCGGCCGGTTCAGGCTGAGCAGCCGGAGTGCGGCGGCGACGACGGTGACCAGCGCGACGGCCAGCGTGTCGAGGCGTGTCCAGCGGGGCAACGCGACATCCCGGTGGGCGTTCATGGAACTCCTGCGTGCGTCGGGCGGACGGGGTGCTGCCGCCTATCGTAGGACACACCGCCTCCGGCCCTCACCGGGGGCGGGGCGGCCCTCTGCTAGACTCGAATCGGTCCCGTCGGGACCGGGGAGACCGGGGAGACGCTCCCACCGAATCCGTGCCACCGGGCGGGAACACACGTCGATGAACTACGAGCTCTACATGGCCGAGGCGATCGCCGAGGCACGGCGCGGGCGCGAACAGGGCGAGGAGCCCATCGGGGCCGTGGCCGTAATCGATGACGCGATGGTCGCGCGCGACCACGACCGTTCGGTGCTGTCGGTCGACCCGACCGCCCATGCCGTCCTGCTCACGCTCCAGGCCACCGCGCGTAAGCTGGGCCTGCGTCGCCTGTCCGAGGTCACGATCTTCACGACCCACGAGCCCTGTCCGATGTGCGCCGGCGCCCTGGTCGAGGCTCGAGTGCAGGCGCTCGTCTACGCCGTCCCGGACCCCGAGCGTGGAGCCGCCGGCAGCGTGATCGACCTGGCACGCGACCGGTCGCTGCCGCACCAGCTGTCGGTGGTCTCGGGCGTTCGCGAGTCCGAGGCTCGCCGCCTCGCCACGGAGTCGGCGTCGGTCTGAGGGCCTTTTGGCCGTCGATGGGGGAGTGC
>JAHWJN010000117.1 GCA_019348395.1 Chloroflexota bacterium | reverse complement strand
TGCCGCCGACCGGCCGCATCAGAAAAAAATGCACCGTCTTGTGGAAGCGGGTCGAGCTGCGGACGAAGAAGTAGCGGATCGAACGGAGCCGCGCCTCGATCTCGACCGCGATGCCGGTCTCCTCGCGGGTCTCGCGGAGGGCGGTCTCCTCGACCGTCTCACCGGCGTCCGGAGTGCCCTTCGGCAGGGCCCAGAGCGACGGCGACCGACGATGGACCAGCAGAATCTCGGTGCGCCCGTTGCTCTCGCGATGAACGACGCCACCCGCCGAGGTGGCACGCGCATTCCGCAGGACAGGCACCCCGGGCGCCGCTAGGCGCGACGGGCGCGCGGCAGCCCGAACGGGAGCGCGGGACGTCGGGCGGCGGGAAGGCGAGTGGCGCGGCCGACGGCCGGGAAATGGAATCGGCTGGTCTCCGACCGTAGCGCGCTGACGCTCGCAACGATCACGACACGGCGATGGGCACGGTGATACGTCGTTCGCGGCACCCTTCCCGCGAGCCGCGGCACGCGCGCAGATCGCCGATCGGATCCGAAGTCGACGGAGGGATGGGCGACGAGGCGCGCCAGCAGACTCACTCGCATGCCCGGCATTGTACGCCCGCCGGGAGGGCGCGCAAGACGCGCGCGACACGGTCAGCCTGCGAGGTGCTGGTAGAGCGCCTCCACCTCCTCGGCGCGACGAGCCAACGAGAACCGATCCGCCCCCTCCCGCGCTCGCAGGGCCAGGTCGGAGCGGCGATCGGCGTCGGCCACAAGAGCGCCGATGGTGTCGGCCAGTCGGGCGACGCGAGTCGCCTTGGGCTCGGCAGGGACGACCACGCCGTCGACCCCGTCGCGCACCGAGTCGCGGACGCCCGGACCATCGACCGCGGCGGCCGGCAGCCCGAGTGCCAGGGCCTCGGCGAGAACCAGTCCCTGGGTCTCCGTGCGGGAGGCGAAGACGAAGATGTCGCCTCCCGCGACGCGCGCAAGCGCCTCGGGCCGCGGCAGCGCACCGGTGAGATGAACACGCCCTGCAAGGTCCGGCGCGTCGGCGCGCCTGCGGAGGGCCGGCTCCGAGGGCCCACCGCCCACGACCTGCAGGCGCAGCTCCGGGTGCGAAGCCGTCGCCATCGCGACGGCATCGAGCACCGTGTCCACGCTCTTCTCCGGCGCCAGCCGGCCGAGCGTGACGGCGACGACCGCCTCAGCCGGCCAGCCGACCTCGGGCCGTCCCTCACGTGGCGCGATCACGCGCAACCCTGAGACGTCGACGCCGGTCGGGATGACGTGCACCCGGTCGCGCCGCCCGGCGGGCAACCGCTCGCATATCTCCCCACCCAGGTCGCTCGACGGCGCCACGATGGCAGCGCAGGCCCGCCAGAAGGCGGCGAGGTACGCATCGGTCAGGACCACCCCCGGGCCGGCGAGCGGGCCGAGATAGTGGCCGTAGGCTGCGAAGCGGGTGTGGTGGGTGAAGACGAGCGGCGCGCCGGCCGACGCGGCGAGGCGGCGTGCCATCAGACCGGTGACGAACGGTGAGTGCGCGTGGACCACGTCCGGGCGGAAGGCCGCGGCCCTGGCCATCGCATCGGTCCAGGGCAATGGCCAGGGGACCCGGTAGCCCTGCGGCGCAACGCGCAGCTGGAATGACGGCAGCCATGCGTGGCGTGGCTCCGGCCCGGGTGAGCCGACCGCTTCCACCTGGTGTCCGGGTGCGGGCCGCGGCGCGACGACGAGGACCTCGTGTCCCCGAGCGCCGAGCGAGCGCGCCAGGGCGTCGACGGACACCGTCACGCCCGACACGTACGGCAGGTAGGTCTCCGTGGTGAGCACGACTCGCACGGGTTCAGCCCCGTTCGCCGACATGGATGGTGACCAGGCCCGGCCACAACCGGCGCCAGCGCACGTGCTGCAGGCCCGCGGCGGACATGGTGGCGGCCACGGTCGAGGGGTTTGGGTAGCCGGCCACACTCTCGGCGAGGTAGCGGTACGCGGACCCTCCACCGACCAGGCGTCCAAGGACCGGCACCACGCGCCCGAACCAGGTGGCCGCCACGAGCCGCCCGACCCCACGCTCCGGTGTCGCCAGCTCCAGCACCACGACCCGTCCGCCGGGCCGTACGACGCGGCACAGCTCCGCCAGGCAGGCGGCGTAGTCGGAGACGTTGCGCAGTCCGAAGGCGATCGTGGCCGCGTCGGCGTTCGCGTCGGGGAGAGGCAGCGCGAGCGCGTCGGCGTGAAGGTAGTGAGGCGACGCGGCATCTTCGGGCGTGCGGCGGCCGCGAGCCCGCTCGAGCATCCGCTCCGAGATGTCGACCCCGATCACGGTCCCGGTCGCGCTCACCCGACGCGCGAGCTCGCGGGTGAGCGCGCCGCTTCCGCAGGCCACGTCCACCGCGGCATCGCCCGGCCCGAGCCGCGTCGCGGCGGCGGCCGCCCGGCGCCATCGGGCGTCGAGCCCTGCGGTCATGACCGTGTTCATCGCGTCGTACAGGGGGGCGATGCGGTCGAACATCGACCGCACCTCGGCGCGGGCCACGCGATTTCCGGGGCGCGCCGAGTCAGGCATCGGCCAGGGGGAAGATGGTGGTGGGCGATACTGGATTCGAACCAGTGACCTCACGGATGTGAACCGTGCGCTCTAACCAGCTGAGCCAATCGCCCATCGGGAGGCCCGCAGTATAGCCGTCCGCCGCGCACACCTTCAATCGCCGGGAGGACGGCGTGCCGTCAGAGCCGGACGACGACGCGCACGATGACGCCGAGCACGAGCATCGCGATGAGCGGAGACCAGTCGATCCCGCTGCTCGGCGGCAGCAGCCGCCGGATCGGAGCCAGGAAGGGCTCTGTCATCTGGTAGACGAAGGCCGTCAGTCCCCCGCCGCCCATCGGATTCGTCCAGCTCAGCACGACGCGAACGATGAGCATGAGCCACAGGAACATGGCCAGCAGCTGGATGAAGTTGATGACGACGGCGCTCATGGGCCCGAGGATACCAGCGTCCCGCCCCGCGGCCCGAACAGCGCGGTCCCGATGCGGACCAGCGTGGCGCCCTCGGCGGCGGCGGCCTCCGCATCGGCGCTCATTCCCATGCTCAGCTCCGGCAGGCGGAATCCCAGCCGCTGCTCCAGCTCATCACGCAATGTCCGCAGGCGGGCGAAGACGGCATGCGCTTCCTCGGCGGTAGCGGCCATGGGTGCGATCGTCATCAGGCCGACCAGCGGCACCGCGGCCGGGGCGCTGACGCGCTCGAGCTCCCCAGGCGACAGGCCGGTCTTGGTGGCTTCGCCCGATATGTTGACCTGCAGCAGGACTCGCGGTGCCACGGCCTCTTCGTCGGCAATCCGGTCCACCCGGTCGAGCAGCTCGAGGGAGTCGACCGAGTGGACGACCGTGAACGCGCGGACCGCACGCCTCACCTTGTTCGACTGCAGCCGGCCGATGAAATGCCACTCCGCCTCGGGCACGGCGGCGATCTTCGGCTCCGCCTCCTGGACCCGGCTCTCTCCGAAGCGGGTCACACCTGCGGCGGCGGCGTCGCGGACGAGCTGGACAGGATGGGTCTTCGTGACGGCCACGATGTGCAGGCGTGCCGGGTCGTGACCGTGACGTTCAGCCACGGTGCGGAGCTGCCGCAGCAGACGGTGGTGACGCTCACGGATCTGCTCCATCCGCGGGCGCTCGGCTCCGACGATCTCCATCCGACCCATCGTGCCACGGGGACGACCCCTGCGCGTGTCAGGTGGTCAAGCAATTCACGAGTCGGATGGGCACTCCACGCGCGGCGGGGGCGGTGCTGCAGTCCGCCCGGGCCGCCGCAGCTCATGGGGCGAGTCATGGAGGGGCGGAGCCTGCCGACGAGGTCGCCTCCCCCGCCCGATGACCCGCCGCGCGGGCAGGCACGCATCGGAGCGGTGCTTTCTCGACCGCGGACTCGTGGGACGGGTCAACGGTGAGCGGAGCCTGGCTCTGGCAGGGATCCGCCCGCTTTACGGGTGAGCCGGTGTCGGTGCCGGGGTCCCACCCACGTTCCATCCGGAACTGACCCGCCGCACGGATCACCGTCAGGGCCAGACGTCACGCCGGAGCTGACGACCGAGCCCCGGCTCGCAGCCGGGGCTCATCGGTCTCAAGGACGCGGGCGAACGCCCGCATCGGTCAGTCGTTCTTGCGGCGCAGGAAGCTCGGGATATCGAGGTCGACCTCGCCCGATCGAGGGCGGTCGAGCGACTGAACCGGCAGCGGCTGTCGCTCACTGGGTCGGACCTCCGTGGCCTCCCGCTCCGAGGGCCGGGCGAATGGCGACTCCTCCCCCATCTGTTCCTCGAGATTGACGCGCTGCTCCCGGTCACGCTCGATCTCGGCCAGGATCTCGCGGCTCCGCTCGTCGAGGCCGTCCTCGACGACTCCCGCGGACTCCGCGCCGAAGCGGCTCGTCTTCGACTTCTTCGTCGTGGTCTCTTGGTCAGCAGCCGGCGCCGTCGGGGCTTCTGCCGCCTTCTGCGCCTGCTTCTCGACGCCGGTCTTCCGGCCGTTCAAGATCGTCATGATGCGCGCGATGTCGCGACGCTTCGTCTTGAGCAGCGCGGTC
>JAHWJN010000116.1 GCA_019348395.1 Chloroflexota bacterium | reverse complement strand
GAGTCGGAGCCGCGCCGTCGCGGACGGGGCACTCGGAGTCAGGCAGTCGACGCCGACGCGGAGGAAGAGTCCGCCTGATCGGACCTTCGACGATGCGCAGCGCGGAAGTCCGCCAGTTCGTCGACTACCTCTCCTGGGTGAACCATCGCCTGGTGGACGCCGCCGCGCGTCTCCCTTCCGACGCGTTCGCATCCACCTCGGGCGATGCCGTTCGAGACCTTCGTGCCACGCTCGTCCACGAGCTCGACGTCGAATGGAGCTGGCGCCTGGTCCTGCAGGGACGTCCGGAGGAGGAGTGGGGGTCGGCGGAGGATCTCGAAGCCGAGGACTTCCCCGACGTCGAGACCCTCAGCGCTCGATGGGACGCGGAGGAGCGCGAGCTCCGGGAGTGGGTGGCCTCGCTGTCCGACGAGGACCTGTCCGTCGAAGTTCGCCCCGGCCTCACCGATGATGCGCTGCCGCTCTGGTACTTCGTCATGCACATCGTCATGCACGGCACCCAGCAGCAGGCGGATGCCGCGACCCTGCTGACCGCCGCCGGCCAGTCACCGGGCGAGATCGGTTTTTTGGAATTCGTGGCCGAGCAGCGAGGCATCCGGGGCGCGTAGGGTCGCGGGTCAGTCGTCCGCCGCGCCAGCGGCGGCATCGGCCTCGGAGACGGCGCCGCCTCCGCGGCTGACCACCACGCGGTGGGGGAAGGGGATCTCGATGCCGTCGCGCCCGAACGCGGCCAGGATCCGCTTGCGGAGCTCGCCCGCCACCGCCCATTGCTCGGCTGCGCGCACCTGGCCGAGGACCTTCAACGTGACGGCCGAATCGGCCAGGGCATTGACGCGCACGACCTTCGGCGCCTCCAGCATGCGGGGACCCCACTCCTCATCGTCGACGAGCTCCTCGCCGACCCGATTGATGATGCCCGTGGCGCGGTCGATGTCCGTGTCGTAGGCGACACCCACGTCGAGGTTCACCCTCGCCCACAGGCGGGTCATGTTCGAGGCCACGGTGATCTGGCCGTTCGGGACGGCGTGGACTGTGCCGTCGAGATCGCGCAGCGTCGTGCGACGCAGGCTGAAATCCTCGACCACGCCTTCGGCGCCGGCAATGCGCACCACGTCGCCCTGGCTGTACTGGTTCTCGAGCACGATGAAGATGCCCGCGAGCCAGTCCTTCACCAGGGTCTGCGCGCCGAACCCGACCGCGATGCCGGCGATGCCGAGCCCGGCCACGGCGGGACCGATGTCGATCCCGAACAGGTTCAGGATCATGAGCCCGGCGATGACCCCCAGCAGCCCGCCGGTGACCCGGACCAGCAGACGGCCGACCGTAGTCACGCGTCGCTCCAGCTCAGCCGGGGGGAGAACCTCGCTGCCGGACTCCGCGCTGCTGCGCTCGAGCAGGCGCCGCACGCCGACCCGGATGCCCGTCCGTGTGACGAGGAACGCGACGACCGCGGCCACTGCCACCAGGATGACCTTCAGGCCGAGGTCGACCGAGTCCGGCAGTTCGGGAAGCTCGAGCATGGCGGGCATGGTAGCAACGCGCCGGGTGGTACCGCGGTCCCGAGCGGAGGGGTACTTCAGGCAGGTGCGGGGACGCACCCCCGGCGCGCTAGGATGTGGACCGGCCGCACCACCCGTGCGTCCGATTCGTCACAAGGGAGCTCGAGCCGAAGCAATGTCCGCCAACCAGCGCCGTTCCGGATTCCGCCTTCCATGGCTGGCCGACGAGGATCCCGAGGAGTCGTCGTCGTCCCCCGATGCCGCCCCGGCGACATCGGGAGAGTCCACGGCCGAGCCGACGAGCGCGGCCGCTCCCGAGGCGCCCGCCCGTGCCGCACCACCACCTGCCGCTGCATCGACGAACGGCGTGCAGGCCGCCGAACCCACCGAGGTGAAGACTGCCGCAGCCGCGGTGACGCGAACGTCCGACTCGGTCTCTGCCGCGAACGGCGAGGCCTCGGCCGAGCCGCCCAACCCGTTCATCCGCGACCTCATCGCCGCCATGCGCAGGGTTGCCGAGGAGGCGCGCGCCAGCGGCGTCGCCACGCTGCGGGCGGACGCCGACGAGGCGGTCCGCTCGCTCCAGGCCGATGCCGAGAAGCGACGCCAGGAGCTGCGAGAGCGCGCCGACGCCGACGTGGAGGGCGTGGGCGAGTGGGCACGCGCCGAGGCCGAGCGCATCAAGGAAGAGGCCGAACGGCGGGTCGCCGCGCGTCACGCGCAGCTCGAGGAGCAGCTCACGGCCGAGGAGATTCGCACCGAGGCAGAGGCGAACGCGCTGCGGTCACGTGTCGATGACTACGAGCGCGAGCTCGAAGCCTTCCACGCCCAGCTCTCCGAGATCAACGATCCGGCCGCGTTTGCTGCCGCGGCGAAGCGGATGCCCGCTCCTCCGCCCCTTGCCGCCGCAGCGAGCTCGCCCCCGACACCGGCCGACACAACGCCCGGAAGCCCCACCCCCGAGGTCCATCCGGCCGAGGAGGAGGTCCTCGCCGCCCGACTCGCCGAGCTCGAAGAGAAGGGGGAGGCGTCTCCCGCCACGGCAGCCGCGGCGTCCGCGGAGCCGGCACCGACCACGGCGAACGATGGCGCATCGGTCACCACCGACATCGTGGTCAAGGGACTCGGCAGCTTCGGCGCCATCACCGGCTTTCGCCAGTCCCTCTCCGGCCAGTCCGGGATCACCGCCGTGGCGCTGAGCCTCGGTCAGAACGGTGAGTTCGTGTTCCGCGCCAGCCACGCTCCGGGCTTCGACCTGGCCGGCGCCATCACCGCGATGGAGGGCGACGGCGCCACCGTCGAGCCACGTGCCGAGGGCGGATTGCGCGTGACCCTCGAGCGTTCTCGCTGACGCGTCGCCGCTGGACCGGCGGCCACCGAGGTTGCTAGACTCCGCAGCACGGCACTGACCGTGAGGAGTACCCCTCCATCGGCCTTCAGAGAGGGCGGGCCACCGGCTGAGAGTCCGCCCGGACACGAGAGGGAGAACGTCGCACGCGAGCCGGCCGGGTCCGCCCGATATCGCGGAGCACGAGGCGCCCGCGCTGCGCGGTCGCGAACGAAGGTGGTACCACGACCCGTTCGTCCTTCGACGAGCGGGTCTGTTGCATTCATACGACAGGAGCACGACCGATGACGACGACGCGACGCGAGCTCGCCCCTCGCTACGATCCCGCGGCCGTCGAGCCGGCGATCTACGAGCGCTGGATGGCCGCCGATGCCTTCCGCCCGGCCGATGAGCCGCCGCCGGGTGCCGAGCGCTTCGTCATCATCCAGCCGCCGCCGAACGTGACCGGCGCCCTCCACCTCGGGCACGCCGCGCGCGCGACCGTGGAGGACACGCTCATCCGCTACCACCGGATGAAGGGCGACGACACGCTCTGGTTGCCCGGCGTCGACCACGCGAGCATCGCCGCCCAGTTCGTGCTCGACGGCATCCTGGCCGAGGAGGGCGAGAGCCGCGCGTCGCTCGGTCGCGAGCGCTACCTCGAGCGCATGTGGCGATTCATGGACGAGACGCGCGACGTCATCGCGAATCAGCATCATCGGCTCGGGGCGAGCGCCGACTGGAGCCGGCTGCGCTTCACGATGGACGAGGGTAGCGCCCGCGCGGTGCGGGTGGCGTTCAAGCGGCTCTGGGACGCCGGGCTCGCGTACCGGGGCGAGGCGCTCGTGAACTGGTGCCCCCGTTGCCTGACCACGATCAGCGACCTCGAGAACATCCACCGTGACGAAACCGGTCGCCTGTGGACGATCCGCTACCACCTCGAGCGAGACGACGGATCGCCCGATCCCGACGCCTGGCTCAGCGTGGCGACCACCCGTCCCGAGACACTGCTCGGTGACACGGCGGTGGCGGTCCATCCCGACGACGAGCGCTACGGGGAGCTCCTGGGCCGGCACGTGATCCTGCCGTTCCTGGGCCGCCGCCTGCCGATCGTGGCGGACGAGCATGTCGAGCGCGACTTCGGCACCGGGGCGGTGAAGATCACCCCCGCGCACGACCCCGACGATTACGCGCTCGCCGGGCGCCACGGCCTGCCGGCGATCAACGTTCTCGACGAGGAGGCGCGGATCAACGAGGCCGGCGGCGAGTTCGCGGGCCTCGACCGGTACGAGGGGCGCCGGGAGATCCTCGCCCGGCTCGAGGCGTCCGGCGACCTCGAGGCCGAGCGCGAGCACCCGATGGTGGTCGGTCATTGCCAGCGCTGCGGCACGGTGGTCGAGCCGCGCCTGAGCGTGCAGTGGTTCGTCCGGGTCAAGCCGCTGGCCGAGCGTGCGCTCGCATCGGTCCGGGAGGGGCGAACGCGGATCGTGCCCGATCACTTCGAGAAGGTGTACGCGCACTGGATGGAGAACATCCACGACTGGGCGGTCGGGCGCCAGCTGTGGTGGGGGCACCGCATCCCGGCGTGGTACTGCCCCGACGAGCACATCACCGTCTCGGACGACGTCGACGGTCCACCGGCCTGCGGCGACTGCGGCCGCCCCGCGGCCGAGCTCCTCCAGGAGACCGATATCTTCGATACCTGGTTCAGCTCCGGGCTGTGGCCGTTCAGCACGCTGTGTTTGCCCGTCGATACGCCTG
>JAHWJN010000115.1 GCA_019348395.1 Chloroflexota bacterium | reverse complement strand
GAGCGCGTTGTTGATCCGCGCCTCGTCGGCGCCGCGAGCCGGCGTGACCTCCTCCTCGGTCTCCGGATCGATCGCGCCGTCGACCAGGTCGGCGGAGGGCAGCGCGTCGAGCGGGTTCTCCCCGTAGGTCCGCCAGTCGTCGATCATCAGCAGCGGATCGACCCCCGGCCCGGCCGGTCCGGGATTGTCGCCGGCCTCGCCGCGGGCGCGGACGAACTGGGGATTGATCGACTTGGTGGCCTCGAAGATCTCCCAGCCATAGCCGGGGAAGTAGATCTCGACCCAGGCGTGCGCGTTCGCCTCGCGATGGAGGTACTGGCCGGCTTCGATCCGCTCGCCGGGCGCGAAGCCCACGGCAACGCGGGCCGGGATCCCGAGCGATCGGGCCATCATCGCCATGGCGCTGGCGTAGTGCTGGCAGTAGCCGCGCTTCCCGTTCTCGGCAAACAGGAAGGTGTCGACCAGGTCGGCATTTCCCGGCACGTCGAGGCCGGTGATGTCGTAGGTGAACTCGCTGCCGCGGAGGTAGCGCGCCAGCGCCTTGGCCCGGTCGTAGGGGGTGTCCGACCCCTCGGTGATCTCACGCGCCAGCGCGGCCACTCGGTCGGTCACGCCCGCGTCATCGAGATACAGGGCGCGCACGGCGTCGGGGTACGCCTCCCCGGCCCCACGCAGCTCCTCCTCGGTCGCCTGCGAGATCGCCGTCCCGATCTCGTACGCCTCGCCGGTCCGGATCGGCGACCCGGACTCGATGCCCCCCAGCACCGGCAGCCCGGCTGATTCGTGCACGACGCTCGGCGCGAACACCCGGATCGGCGAGCCGGCGGTGAACAGGTTTCGACCGATCGTCTGCCGAAGCTCGACGCCGATGCGCTCCACGCGGACCGCCTCCGCCCGCGTCGGCCGCTCGGGCGTCGTCTCACCGAAGAGCGGCTCACCCGCCGGCACGTCTCGGCTCGGGCCATCGGTGCGCTCCCAGCCGCGGCCGGTGTAGGTGTCGTAGGTCGCGGTGCGCAGGTAGAGCGGGCGGCTGGCGTGCAGCACGAGTGCCTCAGTGTCACTGCTGCGCCACTCCCCGAAGACCGTGAAGCTGCTGCCGAAGCTGGTGCCCGTGATGCGCGACTGGGGATTCTCCAGCGACCCGAAGACACCCTCGAACTCGTCGCGCACGCCGTCCCACACGCCGTCCAGGCTGCGCCACGCCCCGGTGAGCGGCGCGGCCACCGCAACGCCGGTCAGCAGCCAGGCCATCAGGATGCTGCCGGCCGCGAACAGGATTCCCGAGCGCATGATCGCCGCCGGCACCTCGCCCTCCTCGTTGACCCGGCGACGGCGCCAGTTCCCCTCTCGCTCCACCAGGGCGGCGCGCAGCCAGAGCAACATGGCGGCACTGACGAACAGGAGCAGATACCCGAACAGGTCCGTGAAGGTGGCCGACATGTTGGTGAGCAACGCGATGCCGAGCAGGATGATCGCGTCCAGCACGCGGTGGTGGCGATAGACCGTGAAGCCGGCCATGAACGTCGTCGCCCAGCCGAGGGCGCCGAGGCCGATGGCGTACGGCGACATCTCCGCCGGGTACCCGGTGCGCAGCACGGTGATCGTCCACTCCACGGCCTCGTCGCGCAGGGCGAAGGCGCGGCCGACCTGGTCGAGCTCAGGGTGGTACTCGCCCCCCACGGCCCAGATCACGATCCCCGCGCCGACGATCGCCGCGAGTGGCAGGGCAACCACGATCGACCAGCCCAGCCAGCCGAGCAGGGCACCGGCCGCGACCGCCCAGAGCACCACCGGGACGAGGTAGTCCATCTGCTCCAGCCAGGCCGCTTCCTGCACGGCCCAGGCGAGCGCCAGCGCCATGACCATGAGCAGGCCGAGGCTGAGCCAGCCGGGGCGCGGGGTGGCTGCGCGATCGCGCGGTTCAGCCACGGGCCCGGCTCCGCCCGCCGATCGCGTCGGCGATATCGTCCCCACGCTGCACCATCCGGTGCTCGACGCCGTACTCGGCGAGCGCGTGGCGCACCGCGGCCAGTTCGGCGCGTGACCGGTCGTCGGGCTCCACGCCGATGTACGAGGCACGGTCGAGCAGGATGACGAGGGCGGCCACGCCTCGGCGGCGAAGGGCCGAGAGCGCGCGGACCCAGGTGCGGTCCGTCGAACCGGTGACGAGGCACAGCGTCATGCCGCGTCGCAGCTGGGTCATCGTGCCGTTCATCACCTCGGCGAGCGGCGTCGCCCCATCGGCCTGCACGTTCGCCAGCAGGTGAAGCAGCTTCTGCTCGACGCGCGGACCGCGGTCGGGCTGGTGAACCTGCATGCGGCGCGCGGAGGCGGTCATCGCCACCGACCGGTTGTCGCCCAGGGTCCGCAGGGCAACGGAGGCGGCGATCGTCACGCCGGCCTCGACCGAGGCATCGGTACCGATCCCGGCATGCGTGGCGCGATCGAGGTCGAGCACGATCCACACGTCGGCCGTCTGTTCCAGGTCGAACTCCTTGACGTGGAGCTCGCCGTGCCGCGCGCTCGAGCGCCAATGGACGCGGTTGATCGCGTCGCCGTGCACGTAGGGCCGGACGCCGCTGACGAGGGCCGAGGCCGCCTCGAAGCGGCGGCGCATGGGTGTCGCCCCATCGATCGGCGCCGGAGGCAGGCGCCAGTGTGGCAGTGGGACGACCTTGGGGAAGACGACGACGCTCGTGGACTGCCCGACCGTCATCTCGCTGCTGAACAGCCCGAACGGGTCCCCGGTTCGAACCCGCAGGGAGCCCAGGCGGTACGTCCCCCGGCGCGTCAGCGTCACCTTGGCCAGCCATTGGCGGCGCGCCCGTGCGGGCAGATCCACGGCGCGACCGGGAAGGCTGCGCGGCAGCGTGGACTCGTTCCAGCACTCGATCCACGGCTTTGCCCAGCGGTCGTGGTTCTCGAGGCGGTACATCGCCCGGAGGACCTCGCCGACGTGGGTCCGTGGGTTCAGCACACGATAGTCGGCGCGGACGCCGGTGAGCCCTCGCCGTGCATAGAGCCAGGCGCCGCCGCCCACGGCCAGGCACAGGTACAGCAGGAAGAACAGGAAATCGATCCCCGTGCTGAAGGCCGCCACCGCGAGCGCGACGACGACGAACAGCAGTCGCAGGTGCCGGTTGAGCAGGCCCATCGCCCGATCAGGTGATCCGCGCCTGGCCGCTCTCAGCCGCGGCCGCCATCTCGCCCACGGGCACCGACGCCAGGATCTCCCGGACGATCTGCTCCGGATCGACCTCGCGCAGGGACGCCTGGCTCTTGACGATGAGCCGATGCGCCAGCACCGCGACCGCCAGCCGCTTCACGTCGTCGGGGATCACGTAGTCGCGGCCCGCCAAGGCGGCGTACGCCTGCGTCGAGCGGTACAGGTTCAACGACCCGCGCGGGGACGCGCCGAGGTAGACGTCGGGATGGTCGCGCGTCGCGTTCACGAGCCGGACGATGTACTCGGCCACGGCCTGGTCGACGTACACCTCCTTGATCGCCTTCTGCATCTCACGCAGCTCCTCGAGCCCGAGCACCTGCTCGACCTCGTTGAGCGGGTGCCGGCGCTTCTGCTCGTCCAGGATCACCAGCTCCTCCATCGGCTTCGGGTAGCCGAGGCGGAGGCGAAGCATGAAGCGGTCGAGCTGCGCCTCGGGGAGGGCGAAGGTTCCCTCGTACTCGATCGGGTTCTGGGTGGCGATGACGAGGAACGGCGACGGCATCGGGTAGGTCGTCCCGTCGATGGTGGACTGGCGCTCCTCCATGCACTCGAGCAGGGCCGACTGCGTCTTCGGCGTGGCGCGGTTGATCTCGTCGGCCAGCACCACCTGCGCCATGATCGGGCCGGGCCGGAACTCGAACTCCGTCGTCTTCTGGTTGAAGATCGACAGGCCCGTCACATCGGACGGCAGGAGATCGGGCGTGAACTGGATGCGCCGGAAGCTGCAGCCAATGCTCTGGCTGAGCGCCTTGGCCAGCATCGTCTTGCCGACTCCCGGAACGTCCTCGATGAGGATGTGGCCCTCGCACAGCAGCGCCACGAGCGCCATGCGGACCTCCACGTGCTTGCCGATGATCACGCGTTCCACGCTGGCGATCACGCGCTCCGCCGGCTGCTGGACGTTCTTCACAGGGGTTCCAATCTCCGCTTCGAGGGCTCGGGCGCGAGGCACCCGCCGGTGCGTCGCCTCCCCAGAACAATACTCCTCGAGGTTACGGAACGGTTCAGGCGGCCTCGGTCAGCCGTCCTGCGCGTCCCTGAGCCGGAGCCATTCGGCCATCACCTCACCGCCGATCGGCGCCGCCCGACCCGAGCCCGACCCGCCGCTCTCGACGAGGACCGCGATGGCGATCTCCGGTTCGGCACCCTCCTCGGCCGGAGCGAAGCCGATGAACCAGGAGTGGGGCGCCTGCTCGCCGCCGAGCTGAGCGGTGCCCGTCTTGCCTGCCGCGCGGTGGTTGCTGATGCCGTAGAGGGTGATATCCGCCTGGCCGGCGTAGATGCGGCCCAGCTCGCCGTTGACCGCGTCGACCATGGCGCTCCGCACCCGGCGGGCCGTATCGGCGCTGACGATTCGCTGGGCCCCGCGCGACGAGAAGCGCTGGAGCACCGTCTCGCTCGGCGCATCACTGGCCGCGTG
>JAHWJN010000114.1 GCA_019348395.1 Chloroflexota bacterium | reverse complement strand
GACCACAGGTAGACGAATGGGCGGTTGTGGAAGACGGTCCCGACGCCGGTCAGATCGGTCGCGCCGGCGTCACCCTCGGGGAGGTCGATGTGTGCCATCGGTCAGGAGCTCTCGGGACCGCGCTCGAGGAAGTCGGTGAACCGCCGTTCGACGTCGAGGCGGTCCATCAGGATGCGGTGGCCGCAGCCGTCGCACAGCATGCCGATGTCGGCGCCGAGCCGGACGACGGCCCAGTCGCGGCTGCCACACGGATGCTCCTTGCGCAGTCGCAGCCGGTCACCGATACGGAGGTCGAGCGGAGGGGCCACCGTCACTCGCCCCCCTCCGCCGCGGTGACGCCGGTGAAGTTGAACGACCCCAGGTGGAGCGCCGGCGCGCGGTACGCGCCGAAGAACTCGCCGGGCAGCAGCTTCGTCTCGCGGCTCGCGGCCCGGACGTCGCTGAATGCCTCCGGGATCGACTGGGTGAAGCGGAAGTTCATGAGCGGACGCGTGATGCGGCCCTGTTCGATCAGGAACGTTCCGTCCTTCGTCATCCCGGTCAGGATGGCCTTCTTCGGGTGCACCGGGTTGATGTAGTGGAAGCGGGTGACCCACACGCCCCGTTCGATGCCGGTGATCAGCTCCTCGCGCGGCGTCTGGCCACCGCCCATGAACAGGTTCATCGGCATCGGACCGAGGAGGTTCGGCGCGGGCAGCGCGTGACCGGTCGACGTCGTGCCCGCGCGCGCGGCGGTGGCGGCATCGTGGACGATGGCGCTGGCCACGCCGTCAGAGATCAGATCGACTCGCTGTCGCGGCACGCCCTCGAAGTCGATCGTCGACGGCAGTCCAGACGGATCCGTGCCGTCGTCCCAGATCCGGACGTTCTCGCCCATCACCCGCCTGCCGAGCTCCATGAACGAGCGCCCTTCCTCGTAGGCGAGTCCGGAGAAGCCGATATAGGCCAGGTACTCGAGCAGTCCGGCGACCGCGTACTCCTCGAGCACGACCTCGTACTCACCGGCCTCGGGCACCGTGGCGCCGCGCATGCGCTGACCCTTGTCCGCTGCCTCGTGGCCGATCGACTCGGCGTCGATTTCGCGAACATCCGGAGCACCGGTGTGGGCGTAGCCCGACGCGGCACCGGACGCGAAGCCGTCCATCATCACCGTCAGGAGCGAGGCCCGGGTGGAGCGGTGGAAGGCACGGATCCCGAGACTGTTGGCGGCCGCCACGGTCATCACGGCGGTCGAGTACGAGCCGGAGGTCTCCAGCCGCTTCCGCTGCCCGGCGGCGATGACCGCCCGTGCTCCCTCCGCCCGCAGGTCCGCGTCGGCGTCGGCGGTGGCGGCCACGTACCCCAGCTCCGGATCGGCCTCGCGGCCGTCGGGCTCCGGCAGCATCGCGGCCCGCGGGTTCGGCGCCGACCGTCGCGCGATCGCCGTCGCGCGCTCGACGACGTCGCGCAACCCTGCCTCCTCGAGCCGATTCGTCGAGGCCACGCCGACCTGGTCGTCGGTGATGACCCGCACCTGGACCGATGCATCGTGCTGACGCACGTTCTGGTGAATGCGGTTGGTGGCGAAGCGGGTCAGGGCGGAGTCCTCGCCGAGATACAGCGCCTCCGCGCTGCCACCGTCGACGTGACCGAGCACCCGCTCGAGCAGGGCCAGCACCTCGTCGCGACCGGCTACCATCGGCCCACCCCCACCTTCACGCCGCGAAACCGCGCGGGCGCCGCCCCATGGCCGACGTGGCCGGTCTGCACCGGCTCACCCTTGCCGCAGTTCGGCAGCCCCCAGAGCGTCCACTCCTCCGGCCCGCAGATCGCGTCGCAGCTGCCCCAGAACTCCGGGGTGATGCCGGTGTAGGTCGGGTTCTTCACGAGCTGCGCGCGCTTTCCGTTCCTGATCACCCAGCCGGCCTGGTCGCCGAACTGGAAGTTCAGGCGCCGGTCGTCGATCGACCAGCTCTTGTTGACGCTCATGAAGATCCCGTCACGGGTATCGGCGATGAGGTCCTCGAGCGATCCGGCGTCGCCGGGACGGAGGTTGATGTTCGTCATCCGGATGAGCGGGATGTGGCTCCAGCTCCACGCCCGCGCGCTGCCCATGCTGCGACGCGCGATCCTCGGGGCGGTTTCGCGGCTGGTGAGGTAGCCGACGAGAAGGCCGCCGGAGATGAGCGGCACGTTCTGCGCTGGCACACCCTCGTCGTCGTAGCCGAAGGTGCCCAGGCCGCCGGGCGCGGTGGCATCGGCGTCGATGTGGACGATCTCGCTGCCGTAGCGCAGCGTCCCCAGGCGGTCGGTGGTGAGGAAGCTCGTGCCGGCGAAGCTGGCCTCGGTCCCGAAGACGCGATCGAGCTCGGTCGGGTGACCGCACGACTCGTGGATCTGGAGGGCGACCTGGGTCGAGTCGAGCACGAGGTCCATCTCGCCCGACGGGCACTGCGGCGCATCGAGCAGCGCGACGGCCAGCTCGGCGGTCTCCTGCGCATGCTCGGCGAGATTCAGCGCGCGGACGGCCTCGAAGCCGCCGGTCACCATCTGCCCGCCGAACGAGTTTGGGTAGCTGCGCTGCTGCATCTCCGACTCGTTGACGGCCGTGGCCTCGAT
Organism: Chloroflexota bacterium; assembly: GCA_019348395.1. Lineage (GTDB taxonomy): Bacteria > Chloroflexota > Limnocylindria > QHBO01 > QHBO01 > JACDBZ01. Next base: position 2,053 of record JAHWJN010000114.1, on the reverse strand, counting down.
GCCACCGCCGGCCTCCACGATCTCCTGCTCGATCCACGCGCCTGCGCTGGAGGCGAACGTCTTTCGCTCGCGTCCGCCCGTGATCGTGCCCTCCCGGATCTTCACCCCGGGCACGGCCGCCATCCGCTCGTCAGCGTCCATGAGGATGCGGAGCTTCTCGTCGAGCCCGACGCCGAACGGATCCTCGTCGTGCGGGGTCCGGTACCGGTCGGTCGCCGGCGGCGTGTCGTCGAGCTCGACCGGCTCCCCCACCGCGCGGCCGGAGGCGCGGGCGATCTCGATGGCCTCGGCGGCGATCCGGTCCGCCTCGTCGGGCTCCAGCCGCGCGCTCGAGCTGAACCCCCAGGCGCCGGCGACCAGCACACGGATGCCGAAGCCGGCCGTGGTGGTGGCCGTCGCGGCTTCGAGCGCGCCGTTCTTCACGGTGAGCGCCTCGGAATCGCGTTCCTGGACCCGGACCTCGGTGTACGACGCTCCGCCACGCTCGGCGGCGTCCAGGGCGCGCTCGATCAGTTCCTTCACGGCATGTTCCGCTGCATGGGAGGCTCGATGGCGCCCTAGGCTACTCGACCGGCCGGACGGCCTGCGGGGCGAGATCGCGCTCCGTGGCCGGCACCAACATGCTCGTCTCCGGGATGACGTTGAAGGTGGCGCCGACCAGCTGCTGGAGCTGCCGAACGATCCCTCCCGGGCGTTCGACCGCCGACTGGAGGCCCTGCGGCGGCCCGATCGCCTGGATCTCGAAGAACCGGCCGATTGGCCGGCCGTCGATCTCGATGGCGTCCGACCCGAGGACGGCGACCGAGCGTGCCGTGATGCGGATGCCGTCCACCGCGATCGCCTCCGCCGCCGCGTTGCGCAGCTCGTAGATCAGGTCGTTGATGTGGGTGGGGTCGAAGTCACCCTCGACCTGGAGCGTGATCCCCTGCCCGGTCACCGGCAGCAGGCCGGCGAACGCCCGGAAGCGCACGAGCTGCTCACGGGTGAGCTCGAGCCCGGACTGACCCTGTGCCTCCTCCCGCTCGTAGTCACGGACCTGCTCGCGCAGATCGGCCAGGCCGTCGCTCAGCTCGACGTTGCGCCCCTGGAGCGTCTCGATCAGGGTGGACAGGTCCTGGGCGGACAGGCTCGACAGCTCGATGGCCGGCGCCTGGGAGCGCAACTGGCCGACGAGCAGCACACCGATCAGGATCGCGACGCCGAACAGGCTGAGCTGCGCCAGGCGTCCGCCCATCAGTCGGCCTCCGGGCGCGGCGCGCCGTAGCGCAGCTGCGTGCTGCCGATGAAGGCCGGCAACTGGATCTCGTCTCGCGCCTCCCAGGCGAACTGCAGCCCGTACGCCTCGATGCGCTCCGAGACCCGCGTCAGGTAGCTGGGATGAGCGAGGAAGCGATCGGCGAGCCCGTCTGCCCCGACGGCCTCGATGCGGAAGGGCGGCGAGAGGAAGGCGCTGTTGACCAGGATGGACGCTCCGACGCCGTAAACCGAGGTGGTGGTGACCAGCCGTTCCTGCGGCCCGCCGCCGCCCGAGATGGCCATCGCCTCCGCGCCCGAGGCCCACAGGGCGGTGACGATGTCGCGGAGGTCGTCCACGAGGACGATGTAGTTCGAGTCGCGTCCGCCTTCCGGAACCGGCTGGAGCGAGTCGGCGATCTCGATCACGACGCCCGGTCCGACGACCGCGGTCAGGCCGGCGGCGTACCGGGCCAGGGCGACCTCCTGGCTGAGCCGCTCCAGGGCGGTGCGCGAGCCCTCGTCGCGCTGCTGGAACTCGCGCAGCCGCGCCTCTGCCTCCTCGATCTGCGAACGGAGCGACTCCTGCTGGCGCTGCGCCTGCTCCGCCTCGCTGACGAGGATGCGCTGCGCCGAGGTCACGAATTCCTGTCGGGCCAGCGAGCTGTTCCACTGCGCCGCCGCGATGAAGCCGATGACGGCCAGGGCCGCGGCGATGCTGATCGCCCACTGGGGGCGCGTGAAGCGCCGGCGCGGCATGCGCCTGCTCATGCCCGCTCACTCCGGGCCGATCGGCGCGCGACCCAGACCGCGGCTCCGA
>JAHWJN010000113.1 GCA_019348395.1 Chloroflexota bacterium | reverse complement strand
GAGCACCGGCGGGCGGCGATGGCGTGCCTCCGGCTCGGCGACGCCCTGGCCTACGGGCTCGGCAACACGACCGCCGCGGTCGCCAAGGGCTTCGCCGTCGGCTCGGCCGCGCTGACCGCCCTCGCTCTGTTCCGCAGCTTCACCGAGACGGCCAACGCCGCGCTGGCGGAGGCGGGCCGTGACCTCATCGTGCTCGAGATCACCAACGTGGCGGTGACCGTGGGGCTGTTCCTCGGCGCCATGCTGCCCTTCCTCTTCGCCGCCATCACGATCGAGGCGGTGGGGCGCGCCGCGAACGCGATGATCGTCGAGGTGCGTCGCCAGTTCGCCGAGATCCCCGGCCTGCGTGAGGGCAGGCCGGGCGTGAAGCCCGAGTACGGCCATTGCGTCGACATCAGCACCGCCGCGGCACTGCGCGAGATGGTCGTGCCCGGCGCGCTGGCGATCGTGTCGCCGATCGTGATCGGCTTCACCAGCCTCCAGGCGCTCGGAGGCTTTCTTGTCGGTGCGCTCGTCTCCGGCTTCCTCCTCGCCATCTTCATGGCCAACGCCGGTGGTGCATGGGACAACGCGAAGAAGTTCGTCGAGGCCGGCAACGTGGGCGGCAAGGGGAGCGACGCGCACCACGCGGCGGTCGTCGGCGACACGGTGGGCGATCCGCTCAAGGACACCGCCGGTCCCTCGATGAACATCCTCATCAAGGTGATGAGCGTCGTCTCGCTCATCGCAGTGCCGGCGTTCGTCGGGTTCCAGCTCTTCTGATCTAGGCGTCGAACTCGCTGGAGCCGGTCAGGCAGCCAGGGTCGAGGACGTCAACCAGGAGGTCCTCGTCGTCGTCGAGCCCGTTGGTGCAGGAATCATCCGACGCGGCTGACTCACCGTCGGCCGGAGTCGGCGTGGGCGTCGGCGTGGGAGGGGGGACCGGTGTCGGCACCGGGGTGGGTTCCTCCGTCGGGACCGGCGTGGGCGTGGGCGTGGCAGGCGGGGGAGTGAGGGACGGCGCGGCGGTGGGAACCGGGGTCGGCGTCGGCGCGGGCGGGGCCGGAGGTGCCGGACGCGGAGTGCCCACCGGGGCGATGGTGGTCGGTGCAGGGAGTGCGGGCGCCAGTGTCTCCGCCGGAGCCGGACCTGCGGCGGTCGGAGTCGCAGTGCTGTCCGGCGATACGTCCGCGTCTCCGTTCGCGGTGGCGCTGGCCGACGGACTCGGCGAGATCGATTCCTCCGCGCTCGGTGACGCGGTCGCCGGTTCGCTGGCTGCGGCGCCGAGCACCCCCTCGCCGGGTGTCCCGCTCGCCTCGGCGCCCGATCCGGACCCGGCGGGAGAGCGATCGCCGATAAGCGTGCCGGCGCCGATGAAGACGGCCGCCGCGAGCAGGCCGACCGCCGCGAACCCGGCGAGAGCTCGGCCCAACGGGAGCAGGCCGGCGGGTCGGGGCGCACCACCGACGTGGGGTGGCGGCTCCGGTGCCCGGCCCGGATCCACCTCGGCGATCGCGTCGATGGCCGATGCGCGCGTCAGGCATTCGCTGCAGCCCGACGCGTGGAGCGCAAGGTCTCGCGGGGGATCGCCGGGCGGCGCGGCGGCGAGCCAACTTGCCACTCGATCGTGCAGATCGGTCACGTGAGGGTCCGAGCCGCGACGGCGCGAATGCGCCGCACAAGGGGTCCGGCATCGGGGTCACGCCGGCTTGCGAGCGGCACGGCGGCGTACGCGACCACGTATCGGCCTCGCGCCCCGACGAGGAGTCGCTCGAGCCCGGCCCCACGCCGGCCGACGACGGTCTCGACGTCGCGGGGGTCGAGCCGCTCGATGTCGGCGGTGATGATGGCGGCGCGCTGACGAACGCCGAGATCGGCGAGGCCGTCCACGACTGCGGGGTCCGCCCCGAGCGGATCGAGTGCGGCGCGTTCCTCCTCCGGCGAAGGAGCGTGGTGACGCCTGGGCATGGCCGCGACCACCCGCGCACGTAGCCAGGCGGCCGCCCGTTCAGGATGGCGCAGCTCCTCGCTGCGGGCCGCTCCGGCAGCCAGCGCCTCGGCCGTGAGGCGGCCGGCGAGCGCGCGATTGCCCAGCGTGAGCAGCAGGCTGAACCCGTGAAGGCGGCGGCCGTGCAGCCTGTCGAACGCGGCGCGCAGGACTGCGGGCGGCGTCGCGGCGTCGGTGGCTGCCGGGGTCGCGGGATCGTCTGCCATCGGTCCAGCTCGTGCGGTGTGGTGCGGTCGGGTGCGGAAGTCTACCGCGGGTGTCGAGATTCGTCGCGCAGCGTCCGGGCGTGGACACGTCCTTGACTTCGGCGTAGAATCGGGTCGACGCCCTTGACAAACCCCTTGACAAGGCGCCGACGGCGCCGCGGGACCTTGCCATCAGCACCTCATCCGGCATCACCGCCGAGATCAAATCCAAGCTCCCGGTCATCGACCTGGTCGGCGAGACCGTCACCCTCACGCGAGCGGGGACGGTCCACAAGGGGCTGTGCCCGTTCCACGCGGAGAAGACCCCGTCGTTCATCGTGACCCCGGATCGTGAGACGTGGCATTGCTTCGGGTGCGGAGAGCACGGTGACATCTTCACGTTCGTGATGCGGCGCGATGGTCTCGACTTCCGGGAGGCGCTCGAGCGGCTGGCCGAGAGAGCCGGTGTCGAGCTCAGCGAGCGCACGGCCCGGGAGGACCGGCGTCGCAAGCGCCTGCGAGAGGCGCTCGAGGCCGCGATCGCCTTCTACCGGCAGGTGCTGCTCGAGGCTCGTCAGGCCGAGCGGGCACGAACCTATCTCGACGAGCGCGGCTTTACCAGCGACACGCTGGAGCGGTTCGGCATCGGCTACGCCCTCAACAACTGGGAGGCGTTGACCACCCGGCTCCGTGCCCGAGGCTACACCGACCAGGAGATGACTGAGGCGGGGCTCGCCAGCCCTTCGACCCGCGGCGGCGTCTACGACCGCTTCCGCGGTCGGATCATCATCCCGATCCGCGACCCATCCGGGCGTCCGATCGGGCTCGGTGGACGCATCATGCCCGGGGCCGACGGACCCAAGTACCTGAACTCGCCCGCGACGGTGCTGTTCGACAAGAGCCGGACGCTGTTCGCGATCGATCTTGCCAAGACCTCCATCCGGCGGGAGAAGCTCGCCGTCATCGTGGAGGGCTACACCGACGTGATGGCGGCGCACCAGGCCGGCTTCACCAACGTCGTTGCCAGCCTGGGGACCGCGCTGACGGCGGGACAGGTCGAGCTGGCGAACCGGTACGCGGACGGGGTCGCGCTCGCCTACGACCTCGACCTCGCCGGCGAGGCGGCCACGCAGCGGGGCCTGGTGGAAGAGCTCCAGGGCGTGGTGAGCAAGGTCCGGGTGATCCGCATCCCATCCGGCAAGGATCCGGACGAGTTCATTCGGACCGATCCGGAGGGCTGGCGGAGCGCCGTGGCCGATGCGGAGGAGCTGCTGCCGTACTTCATGCGGCGCGCTGCCGGCGACGTGGACATGCGGCAGGCGCAGGGTCGCAGTGCGTACACGCGTCGGATGCTCGACCTGCTGCGGCGCATCCCGGATCGGGTGGAGCAGGACTCGTATGTGCCCGAGCTGTCGCGCCTGGCCGGCATCGACGAGCGCATCCTGCGGGACGAGCTGTCTCGTGCCCCTCGCCCCGCACGGGCCCGGTCGGCGGGGAACGGACAGCCCCCGGCCGAGCAGGTCGGCCCGCGGCTCACTCCCCTCGAGGAGGAGGTGCTCATCCTGCTGCTTCTCAATCCCGACCTGGCGGGTCGGCTCCCCGCCGACGAGCGGTTGCCGCTCCGTGACGAGGTGGCTCAGGCGCTCGGCGACGCCTGGCGGACCGCGGTTCGCGACGCCGGTGGACGGCCGGACCTGGAGGCGTTCGTCTCGACGCTCGACCCTGCCTCGGCCGACCTGGCGCGCAGCCTGCTGGCATCGGCCCGAGCTCGGGGACGCCGGGCGGACGCCGAAACCGACCACGAGTCCCTGCGGGTGACCCTCGTGCGGCTCCGCGTCGAGGAGGCGACGGATCGTCTGAGCGACCTGCAGGCATTGCTTCGAGCGTCCGTCGAGGAGGCGGACGGCGCGGATATCCGCGCGCTGGAACGACAATTCACCGAGCTGACGCGCGAGCGCGAGCAGCTGGTCAGGACGATCAGAGCACCGGCCGAGGCGGCCGGTGGAAGGAGGAGCTGAGCGTGGCGACATCCACGACCCCGAAGCGGACGGCCGCGACGAAGGCGGACGATCCCAAGGAGACCAAGAAGAAGGCCGCCACGCCTGCCGCCAAGGCCAAGGCGAAGGCGACGGCGAAGGCGCCGAAGCCCTCCGGCGCGAAGGCGACGAAGGCCACCGCGCCGGCAACGGCGAAAACGGCGGCATCCGCATCGGAGCGCAAGCCGGCCAAAAAGGCGACGGTTAAGGACGCGACGGTTAAGGACGCGACGGCGAAGAAGGGACCGGCCAAGGCGGCTGCGAAGAAGGCTCCCGCGGCGAAGGCGCGCGGCGGTCCGAAGTCCGGGAACGGCAACGGCAGCGCCGTGGGCGAAGAGCATGCCGCGGCGGTCGCCAACCTGCTCGTGCGCGGTCAGGAGGAGGGCTTCCTGACCCACGACCAGATTCTCGAGGCGTTCCCGAAGCCGGAGGCCCAGATGGGGGCGCTCGAGGAGTTCTATGCCAGAGCCGAGGA
>JAHWJN010000112.1 GCA_019348395.1 Chloroflexota bacterium | reverse complement strand
TTCGCCTTCCGCGCGCCGGACTTCGTGGCCGCGCTCAAGGCGGCCGCCGAGGGCGAGGCCGCCACCATCCGGCATCGCGAGCACGGCGATCCGGAGCGCGTCTATGCGGTGGCGATCAGCCCGGTGCGGAGCACGGACGGCGCGGTCGTCCTCATCCTCGTCATCCTGGACGACGTCACCGAGCAACTCGCGGTCGCGCGCATGCGGGCCGACTTCGTCGCCAACGCCAGCCACGAGCTGCGCACGCCGATCTCCGCGATCAAGATCGCCTTCGAGACGCTGCGCGACGTGTACGGCGACGACCCGGGGCAGGCCGAGCGGTGCATCCGCATCATGGACGGCCACATGAACCGGCTCGTCGAGATGCTGACCGATCGCCGCCGGGCGCGGGAGAGCTTCGTCAACAAGAGCATCGGCATCCTTCGCAAGGAGCTGGGCAAGGTCGGGATCAGTGCCGAGATCAGTGGCCGCCCGAAGCATCTCTACTCCATCGCCAAGAAGATGGAGCGCAAGGGGGCCGAGTTCACCGAGATCTACGACCTCCATGCCATCCGCGTCCTCGTGGACGACGTCAAGGACTGCTACGCGGCCCTCGGCGTCGTCCATTCGCTGTGGCGCCCGGTGCCCGGACAGTTCGACGACTACATCGCCATGCCCAAGGCGAACATGTACCAGTCGCTCCACACCGCGGTGATCGGCCCGGAGGCGAAGCCGCTGGAGGTCCAGATCCGCACCAACCAGATGCACGAGGTCGCCGAGGCCGGCATCGCGGCGCACTGGCGGTACAAGGAGGGGAGCCGCGGCGATCGCAAGTATGACGAGAAGCTCGCCTGGCTCCGCCAGCTCATGGACTGGCAAAAGGACGTAGTCGGCGGCGCCCAGGAGTTCGTCGACTCGCTGAAGACGGACCTGTTCCAGGACCAGGTGTATGTCTTCACGCCCAAGGGCGAGATCAAGGAGCTGCCGAACGGGGCGACGCCGCTGGACTTCGCCTACCGCATCCACACCGACGTCGGGCACCGCACCATCGGCGCCAAGGTCAACAACCGGCTCGTGCCGCTCGACTACCGGCTGCGCAACGGCGACATCGTCGAGATCGTGACCACCAAGGCGGCCCACGGACCCAGCCGCGACTGGCTCAACATCGTGCGGACCAGCCACGCGCGCGAGAAGATCCGGGCCTGGTTCAAGCGTCAGCAGCGCGACGAGAACATCGCGCAGGGCAAGGATCTGCTCGACCGCGAGCTGCGACGTCTGGCCCACGAGACGCTTGCGTCAGTGGACGCCGCCAAGCTCAACGAGATCGCGGCCCAGTACCGGTTCCGGGACCTGGACGACTTCTACGCCGCCATCGGCTACGGCGCGGTCAGCTCGGGCAGCGTGGTCAGCAAGCTCGAGATTCACGACGACGCCGCCATCACCCTGCCCGAGGAGGCGCCGCCGGCGGCACCGTCGACGACGGGCATCAAGGTGAAGGGCGTCGGCGACCTGCTCGTGCGCTTCGCCAAGTGCTGCTCGCCAATCCCCGGCGACGGGATCACCGGCTACGTGACCCGTGGCAAGGGCGTGACGATCCACCGCGCGTCGTGCCCATCGGTCCTGAGCGAACGGGACATCGAGCGGCTGATCGACGTCGAATGGGAGATGGCCGGGCAGCAGACCTACCCGATCACGGTGCGCATCACCGCGCTCGACCGCCCGGGGCTGCTCAACGAGATCACGAACGTCGTGGCCGAGTACAAGGTCAACATCGTGGCCGCCTCGGTCGCGACGCACCCGGACGGCACGGCGGTCATCACGGCGACCTTCAAAGTCAACTCGCTCCAGCAGCTGGCCAAGGTCCTCACCAAGATCGAGCGCCTCCGCGACGTCACCAGCGTCACCCGCGAGGCGCGGTGATGCAGACCGACCTGACCGGGAAGGAGCGCGACGTCTCGGCGCGTCGCCGGATGGAGGCGGGCTCCGATACCTGAGCCGGTCACCCTTGCCATCCTCGGCGCCGGCGAGCGCGGACGGCGCGTCTACGGACGATGGTGCCTGGAGCATCCGGACCAGGCGCGGGTGGTCGCCGTGGCCGACCCGGTCGCCGACCGACGGGAGCGCTTTGCGGCCGAGCACGGGATCGGGTCCGAACGAACCTTCGCCGGCTGGCACCGGCTGCTGGAGGAGGAGCGCCTGGCCGACGCCGTCGTGGTCGCCACGCCGGACCGCGAGCATGCGGCCGCGGCGGTCGCGGCGCTCGACCGCGGGTACGAGGTCGTGCTCGAGAAGCCGATCGCGCCGACCCCCGATGAGATGCGCGCGGTCGTCCAGGCCGCGGAGCGCAGCGCCGCCACCGTGACCGTCGCGCATGTGCTGCGCTACACCCCGTTCTTCGCCACTCTCAAGGCGGCCCTCGACGAGGGCAGGATCGGCGAGCTCGTGACGATCGAGCACGCGGAGCGCATCGGCTACTGGCACTTCGCGCATAGCTTCGTGCGCGGCAGCTGGCGCCGCGAGGATGGCGCCAGCCCGATGCTGCTGGCGAAGGCCTGCCACGATCTTGACCTGCTGCGCTGGCTGGCGGGCGACCGCTGCACTGCCGTCGCCTCGTTCGGCGGGCTGCGGCACTTCCGGCCGGAGGAGGCTCCTGCCGGGGTGCTGGACCGATGCTGGGACGGTGAGCGGCGCTGTCCCGTCGCCGGCACGTGTCCGTTCGACGCGGTGCGGCTCTACGTGCAGCGAACGGCGGAACTGACGCAGTGGCCGGTGTCCGTCGTGACGGACGACCCATCGCGGGATGGCCGCCTCGCGGCGCTCGCCTCCGGCCCCTATGGACGGTGCGTGTATCGCTCGGACAACGACGTCGCGGACCATCAGCTGGCGATCCTCGAGTTCGCGAATGGCGTTCGGGCCAGCCTGGGCGTCAGCGGACTGACCGCCGACAATACGCGCACCGTCCTGCTGACCGGCACCCGTGGCGAGATGCGCGGGCGCCTGGACACCGGCGAGATCGAGATCCGTCGCTTCCTGCCCGCCGCCGATGCCCCGCGAAGCGGGCCGAACTGGGACCGCGACGAGCTCGGTCGCTCCGCGATGCGCGACGACGAACGGGTCGTCCTGCGGACAGGAGCCGAGCGGCAGGACGGGCACGGCGGCGGGGACGACGGGCTGATGGCTGACGTGGTCGCCCGGCTTCGAGCTCGTCGCGACGGGGAGCCGGGCGCGCGTGAAGCTGCCCGTACGTCCCTGGCCGCCTCCGTCGAGAGCCACCGGATGGCCTTCGCGGCCGAGCGCAGCCGGCACGAGCGACGCCTCGTCGAGCTCACGACCGACGGCCCCGGCCGATAGACTCCGGTCATGCCCCAGATCACCGCTCCGCGCGGCACCCGTGACCTCCTCCCCGAGGAGGCGGTGGCCTTTTCGCACGTGGAGTCGGTGTCGCGGGACCTCGCCAGGCGCTACGCCTTCGAGCGCATCGAGATCCCGCTGTTCGAGCGCGTCGAGCTCTTCGCCCGGGGTCTCGGCGAGTCGAGCGACGCGGTCGAGAAGGAGATGTTCCGGGTCGGCGGCGCCCGCGGGAGTGATGAGGAACGGGCGGAGTGGGCCCTGCGCCCGGAGCCGACGGCCGGCATCGTGCGCGCCTTCATCGAGCATGGGATGCACGTCCGTCCCGGGCCGCTGCGCCTGACGACGACCGGGCCGATGTTTCGCTATGACCGGCCGCAGGCCGGTCGCTATCGACAGTTCAGCCAGTGGGACGTGGAGGTGCTCGGCGATCCGGGGCCGGCGGTCGACGCCGAGCTCATCGAGCTCGCGCATCGGTTCTACGCCGAGGTCGGGCTGTCGGGCGTCGTCGCGCACGTGAACTCGATCGGCGATGCAGCCTGCCGGCCGCCCTACCGGGAGGCACTGGTCGACCACTTCCGGCCGCACGTGGAGCGCCTCGGCGAGGACGCGCGGCGTCGCCTCGAGGTGAACCCGCTCCGCGTGCTGGACGACAAGGCGCTCGACCCCGACCTGGCCGCGTCCGCTCCGCGGTCGGTCGATCACCTGTGCGAGCCGTGCCGCGAGCACTTCGCGGCGGTGCTGGCCCTGCTCGACGCGGTCGGTGCGCGGTACGAGGTCGATCATCGGCTGGTGCGCGGCCTGGACTACTACACTCGAACCGCGTTCGAGTTCGTCATCGCGGGGCGGGAGGGACAGCAGCAGGCACTCGGCGGCGGCGGCCGCTACGACGGCCTGGTGGAGGTGCTGGGCGGCCGGCCGACCGCGGGCATCGGCTTCGGCATCGGTCTCGATCGCACCGTGCTGGCCATGGACGAACAGGGCGTGACCGTCCCCCCGGCCGGTCCGCTGGTCGCCGTCGTCGGGTTCGGCGACGACCATGCGGACCGGCTCCGCGTGGCGGCGACGCTTCGCGACGCCGGGCTCGCCGTCCGGCCCGACGGGACGAGCCGCAAGCTCGGCAAGCAGCTCGAATCGGCGGCGAAGGCGGGTGCCGGCTGGGCGGTGATCATCGGGGAGGAGCTCGCCCGCGGCGAGGTCGGCCTGAAGGACCTGGCCACCGGCGGCCAGCGGACGATCGGGGTCGACGAGGTGGCCACCGCCGTCCGCGGCTGAGCCGATTCGATCGGCTACCATGGCGCCTCCCATGAGCACCACCTTCCGGAGCCACACCTGCGGTGAGCTGCGCGCCGCGCACGCCGGAGAG
>JAHWJN010000111.1 GCA_019348395.1 Chloroflexota bacterium | reverse complement strand
GACGGACGGCTCATCGGATGATCAGCATGCTGCGCTGACGAGCGGGCGGGGCCGGATTGGCGATCGAGAGGTCGGGATGCGGCACGGGACGGACGCTCCGATGTGGTCCGGCGCTCGGGTGGCCGGGTGTCACCCAATACCCTACCCGCTTGCTCGCCGGCGGCGCGTGTGACCATCGAACCACGTGCGATACAGTCCGCTGGCCGATGGCCGCGTGCGCGGCCATCTCGTCGTTCACGGAGGGAACCGTTGCTGACCGGAGGCGTCGGGGCCGGCCTGCTCGCCGCGCTCTCGTTCGGGGCCGGCGATTTCGCCGGGGCCGTGGCATCACGCCGGGCCGGCGCGCTGGCCGTGGTGGCCGGCGCACACTCGATCGGCCTGGTCGCTCTGCTGGCGGCGGTTGCCTGGTTCGCTCCACCGATTCCCGGCCTCGGCTCGATCGCGGTCGGGCTGCTCGCCGGGGTGGCGGGAGCGGCCGGGCTCGCTGCCCTGTACCGCGGCATGGCCCTCGGCACCATGGGCCTCGTCACCGCCCTCAGCGGCGTGGGGTCCCTCGCGATCCCGCTTGCGGTCGGAGCGCTCGTCGGGGCTCCCATCGGCCCGCTGCAGCTGCTCGGCGTCGGGTGTGCGGCGGCGGCCGGCGTGGCGGCCAGCGGCGCGTCACGGACCGAGCTCGGCCGGCAGGCGCTCCTGCTCGCCGCCGCCGCCGCGGTGAGCTTCGGTGCCTGGTATGTCCTGATCGACATCGCAGCCTCCGGCGCCGACGCGCTGTGGGCGCTGGTCTTCAGCCGGGCGGCATCCGCCGGGCTGACCGCCGCGTTCGCCATCGGCCGGGTCCGCCGCGACCGGTTTCCGCTGCGCATCGTGGCGGCCGCCGGGCTGCTCGACGTGGGCGGCAACGCGTTCTACGTCCTCTCGCTCGACCTGCTGCCGATCGGCCTGGCTGCCGCGCTCACGGGGCTGTACCCGATCGTGACCATGCTGCTGGCACGCGTCCTCCTCGGCGAGCGACTGCCCCGCCTCGGCCAGGTGGGGGTCGCCCTGGCACTCGTCGGAATCCTGCTCATCTCGCTGGGCTGAGCTGCCCGTTCCGTGTCGCGGTAAGCCGGCGGTAAGCGCCCGGTAAGCACCGATGCGGTCCCATCGACCTCCGCGCCGGCGACGTGAGATGACGCTCGCCCGAGCGTGATGCAAGGAGGCTCCGATGCTCCGTCGAACCATCCGTCGATCCGTCATCCGGTCCGCGCTGCTGTCCCTCGTCGCCCAGCTGGCGATCGTCGCGGCGGCGGCCGCCGTCACGGGGGGCGCGGACTGGCCACTGCGCTGAGGCCGCCGGGCGGCGGCGGTATCATGTGGCTCCTCCTCCCCGAGCCACCCGAGACCTGCCAGCCGCATGACCTGGGATCGCGTCACCGTCGTCGAGCAGCGGCTCGACCAGCACATCGAGCGCCTGTCGGCCGCTGCGCATCGCCTCGCCCCTCACGAGCCGATCGCGCCGGACAGCTCGCTGACGGCGGGGCAGGCGCGTGCGCTGTTCGAGGACGGGCTGGTCTCGCGCCAGCTGGACGTGGCGGCCCGCGAGCTGAAGAAGACGAACCGGAGCTTCTACACCATCGGATCGGCCGGCCACGAGGACAACGCGGTCGTCGGCGCCCGCCTGCGTGGCGACGACCCGGCCTTCCTCCACTATCGCTCCGGGGGCTTCGTCATGGCGCGCGCCCGCCAGCATCCCGGCGCCACGCCGACCCTCGACACCCTGCTCGGCATCGTCGCGTCGTCGGACGACCCGATCGCGCAGGGCCGTCACAAGGTCTGGGGCAGCCGGCCCATGTGGATCCCGCCGCAGACGTCCACCATCGCCAGTCACCTGCCGAAGGCGATGGGCCTCGCGTTCAGCCTGGCTCGCGGCCGAAGGCTCCACGTCGACAACGACATCGCGCCAGATGCGGTGGTCGTCTGCTCGTTCGGCGACGCCAGCGCGAACCACGCCACGGCGCTGGCGGCCATCAACACCGCCCGCTACGCGGTGCGCCTCGGGCAACCCATGCCACTGCTGCTCGTGTGCGAGGACAACGACACCGGCATCAGCGTCCGCACACCGACCGGCTGGATCGCGGACACGTTCGGCAGCCTGCCGCACCTGCGCTACGTCTCGGCCGAGGGCGAGATCGACCAGGTGTGGGAGTCGGTCGGGACGGCGATCGATCATGTGCGCACCACTCGGCAGCCGGCATTCCTGCACCTCCGCACGGTGCGGCTGTGGGGCCACGCGGGCAGTGACGCGGAGCACGCCTACCGCTCGCTGGCCGACATCGAGCGTGACGAGGCCCGCGATCCGCTGCTCCGCACTGCCACACGCCTTGCCGAGACCGGCGCGGCGACCCCGGACGAGCTGCGTGACCTGGTGGCGGAGACGCGTGCCCGGGTGCGTGCCGTGGCCGAGGAGGCAACCCGGCGACCGCGCCTGCAGACGACAGAGGAGGTCGTGGCGCCCCTGGCTCCGTACCACCCCGAGCGGGTGACCGACCGTGCCGCGCATCCCGTCCTCGACGCCGACGCCCGTCGCGCCAGCTTCGGCGCCACTCTCCCCGAGGAGGCGACGGCGCCGACCGCCCGGACGCTGGCCGGCTGCCTGAACGCGGCCCTCGCCGACGAGCTGCTCCGCCGGCCGGAGCTCCTGGTCTTCGGCGAGGACGTCGGGCGCAAGGGCGGCGTCTACAACGTCACCAACGCGCTCCAGCGCCGGTTCGGACCGGCACGTGTCTTCGACACGTTGCTGGACGAGACGAGCATCCTCGGCATCGCCCAGGGCGGGGCCCACGCTGGCCTGCTCCCCGTGCCGGAGGTGCAGTACCTCGCTTACCTGCACAACGCGCTGGATCAGCTGCGGGGCGAGGCCGCCAGCCTCCAGTTCTTCAGCTCCGGCCAGTTCCGCAATCCGATGGTGGTCCGGGTGCCGGGCCTCGCCTACCAGAAGGGGTTCGGTGGCCACTTCCACAACGACAACTCGATCGGCGCGCTACGCGACATCCCTGGCCTCGTCCTGGCCGCACCGGCGCGTGGGGACGATGCGGCGCGCATGCTCCGCGGCGCGCTTGCCTTGGCCGCCGAGGACGGGCGCGTGGTCGTCTTCCTGGAGCCGATCGCCCTCTACCACGAGAAGGACCTGCACGAAGAGGGCGACAGTGGCTGGCTGAGCGACTATCCGCCGCCGCCCGACGTGCTGCTCCCCGACGAGGTCGGGCTCCACGGCGTGACCGATGGCGACGCCGACGTCCTGCTCATCAGCTACGCCAACGGCCTTCGGCTCAGCCTGCAGGCGGCGCGCCGCCTGGCCGAGGATCACGACCTGCGGGCACGGGTGATGGACCTGCGCTGGCTCAACCCGCTCCCGGTCGAGGCGATCCGCGCCCAGGCGGCCGATGTCGGCGCGGTCGTCGTCGTCGATGAGTGCCGGGCGACCGGCGGCGGCGTGGCCGACGCGATCGTGGCGGACCTCGCCGAGCGCCGCATCGGGCGGCGCCTCGCATCGGTCCGGGCCGTCGACTCCTTCGTCCCGCTCGGGCCCGCCACGTCGGCCGTGCTGGTCGGCCTGGACCAGATCCTTGCGGCCTCGGTCACCGCGGCGAAGCGCCGTCGCCGCAAGCCGGCGGCCGCCCGCGGGTGATGGCGCCGTGAGCCGAGCCGCCGTCGTCTTCCCCGGTCGCACCTCGGTCACCGCGGCCTCGCTGGGCTCCCTGCCGCCGCGCCACCCGTGGGTCCGTCGCGCCGACGAGCTGCGCGCGGACCTCGACCTGCCGTCGCTGGCCTCCCTCGACGCGGAGCGGTTCGACCCGGCGATCCACCGTCGAGCGGTCCACTCCTGGCCGCTCGCGTTCCTTGCGGGGCTCCTGGACGCCGAGCGCATCGCCGAGGACCACGAGGCGGTGGTGGTCACCGGCAGCTCAACCGGCTGGTACACCGCGCTCGCCGCAACCGGCGTGCTGCCCTTCGACGAGGCGTTCCGCCTGGTCCAGCGCATGGCGATCGCGGCAGATGGCCCGCTCCCCGATGGCGACGCTCCCGCCGAGCTGGTCTATCCGATGATCGACGACGCCTGGCGCACCGACCCCGAGCTCGAGCAGCGAGTGGTGGCCGCGCTCGACCATGACTCCGACGCGCTGTTTCTGGCCCTGGATATGGGCGCCTACGCCGTCCTGGGCGGGACGAGCGCGGCGATCCAGACCCGTGCCGCCGAGCTCATCCCGGTCACCCTGTCCGGGCGGAGCTACCCCCTGCGCCTCCCAGGCGCCGATGGCTGGCACACGCCGCTGCGCGCCGAAGCCGTCCGATCCGCCGGTGCCGAGCTGCAGGACCTGCCCTGGTCCGTGCCGAGCGTGACGCTGGTGGACGGTCGGGGGATGCGGCATACGCCGTGGTCGGCGGACCCCGCCGCCGTTGCGCACTACACGCTCGACGAGTTCGGCCTGGTCGGCTTCGACGTGGCCACCGCCGTGCGGGTCGCCCTGCGCGAGCACGCGCCCGACGTGCTGCTGCTGCCCGGCCCCGCCGGCTCCCTCGGCGCGGCCTGTGCGCACCTCGTCATCGCCGAGGGCTACCGCGGGGTGCGGAGTCGCGCCGACTTCGAGACCGCGCAGCGCAGCGATGCGCCGCTGCTGCTGTCGATGCGCCGCCGATGATCCGCGGGCGGATCGCGCTGCGCCGGCCGCTCGACCTGGTCAGCAC
>JAHWJN010000110.1 GCA_019348395.1 Chloroflexota bacterium | reverse complement strand
CGATCCGCGCTCGGTGAAGGTGATCCAGTCGCCATGGCGCCAGACGCCGGGAATAACGTCGAAGTAGGCGGCGCGGTAGCGGGCACCGTCGGGGTCGTCCCAGAACGCGACCGGCATCGACGGCATCGGCTTGGTGATCACCAGCTCGCCCTGCTCGCCCACCAGCGCCTCGCCGGATGGGGAGAACGCCTCGACCGCGCAGCCGAGGTGGCGGCAGCTGATCTCGCCCTCCCAGACGGGCACCATGGGGCTGGCGCCGACGAAGGCGGTGCAGACGTCCGTGCCGCCCGAGACCGACTGGAGGTGGACGGAGGGGCCGATCGCCTTCGAGACGTAGCGGAAGCCCTCCGCCGGGAGCGGCGCTCCGGTCGATCCGACGCCGCGCAGTGCGGAGAGGTCGGCCAGCTCACCGGGCCGCAGCCCGTCCTTGCGGCAGGCCATCAGGTACGGCGCG
Organism: Chloroflexota bacterium; assembly: GCA_019348395.1. Taxonomy (GTDB): domain Bacteria; phylum Chloroflexota; class Limnocylindria; order QHBO01; family QHBO01; genus JACDBZ01. The sequence goes on along the minus strand of JAHWJN010000110.1, from coordinate 4,304 downwards.
CTGGTGCCGAAGTAGGTCATCCGCTCCTCGGCCGCCATCCGCCACAGCGCGCCGAGGTCGGGGTGCGCCGGCGAGCCGTCGAACAGCACGATCGTCGCGTCCACTGCCAGGCCCGAGACGAGGTAGTTCCACATCATCCAGCCGGTGGTGCTGAACCAGAAGAAGCGGTCGGCCGGGCCCAGGTCGTGGTGCAGTGCGTGGATCTTCAGGTGCTCGAGCAGGATCCCGCCATGGCCATGCACAATCGGCTTCGGCAGCCCGGTCGTGCCGGAGCTGTAGAGCACGAACAGCGGGTGGTCGAACGGCACCTCCTCGAACTCAAGCGGCCCCCGCTCGGCGCGCAGCTCGGACCAGCTCATGGTCCCCTCGACACGCGCCTCCGGATCCAGGTAGGGGAGAACGACCGTGGCGGCCAGGCCGGGCAGCGCCCGGCGGATCTGCTTGAGCTCCGCGCTGCGGTCGATGCCGCGCGAACCGTAGCGGTAGCCGTCGATGCCGAGCAGCACCCGCGGCTCGATCTGGCCGAAGCGGTCGACCACGGAGCGCACCCCGAACTCCGGGGCGCAGCTGGACCAGGTGGCGCCGAGCGACGCGGTGGCGAGGCAGCCGATCACCGCCTCGGGCACGTTCGGCAGATAGGCCGCCACCCGGTCGCCCGGGCCGACCCCCAGCGACCGGAGGCCGGCCCGCACGCGTCCCACCTCCTCCCGCAGTCGGTCGACGGTCAGGGTCATGCGCTCGCGCGACTGTGATCGGCCGATGATCACCTCGTCGTCGCCTGCCCGCCCGGCCAGGCGCAGGCACCGCTCCGCCCAGTTGAGCCGGGCGTCCGGGAACCAGCGCGCGCCCGGCATCCGCGCCTCGGAAAGCCCGCGGCCGGCCTCGACCGGCGGTCCGACCTCGAAGAACTCCCAGATCGAGCGCCAGAAGGCGTCCAGATCGTCGAGCGACCAGCGCAGCAGGTCGTCGTATCCGTCGAAGCGCATTCCCTGCTCGTGCTCCAGCCAGTCGAGGTAGGCGCCGATGCGGGTCCGCGCACGCGCCTGGGGATCCGGCCTCCAGAGGACCGGCGGGGTGGCCATGGACCGATGATGCCAGACCCGGGGGTATCCTCATCCGACCGATGATCCCCATCCTCGCGCTGTGCCTGGCGCTCGGGGTGGCCGTCCCAGCGCCGCCGCGGTGGCACCCCGCCGTCCCCGTCGTGCCGGAGGAGCCCGGGGTCGTGCTCCTGCCGGACCGCCCCACCCTGCAGGTCGTCGTCGCCGATTTCGACCGGGCGGGACGGCGCGGCCTGGTGCGGCTGGTGGCGAACGAGGACGGCTCGGTCGACCTCGAGGCGTGGCGGCACGACGGCTCGGGGTGGAGGCAGGCCGGCGAGGACCTCGAGGTCGTGCCCGCCGGTGGCAATCGCTTCGACGTCGTGTTCGACGCCACGCCGGCACGCCTGCTCGTTCGGCGCGACGGGGCGCGTGAACGCGTGACGCTGGTACGTCAGCCGCGCTTCGAGCCGCCCGAGCTCGAGCCGCGCTGCTGCCTCCAGCTCCACGACCTGGTGCTCGCCGGCGACGACCTCGCGCTCCTGGCGGTCGGCTCGGCCTCCGGATCGGTCGACTCCATCCTGGCGCTCGACCTGGACGCCGACGGCACCGACGAGCTGCTCGCCTCCCGCTCCCTCCGCCCCCTCGGGCGCACCGCCTACCCGAGCCAGGCGCTCGTCTTCCGCTGGCGCGGCGAGGCGTTCTCGGCCCCGACCCTGACGGAGCTGCCGGTGGGATCTGGCGACACCCCATTCGTGCTCGGGGAGACCGACGGCCGTCCCGGCGATGAGGCCGGCGTGATCACCACTGCCGCACGGGGCGTCCTGTACCGGATCGTGCTCGACCAGCGAGACCGCGTGCGCGCCGAGAGCGCGGGGACCGTGGTCCATGCCGTCACTGCGGCCCCGTTCGACGGGGGCCCCGGCGTGGCCGTCGTCACGCCACTCACCGGACTGTCGGTCCATCGCTGGCCTTCGGGGGAGCCGCTCGGTCCGGCGCTCGGCACCCGCCCGATCCATCGCGCCCGGCTCATCGGCGGCGTGGGGGGCGACTCGCCGCGCCTGTTCGTGATCCGGGATGAGGAGGGCCGCCCCACCGAGTCGTTCGGCCTGCCGAAGCTCGATCGCCCCTCCACGCTGGTCGCGTCCCCGGCGGCGCGGACGGCCCGCCTCACGACCACCCTGCGTCCGTACCGGGGACCGCTTCCCGGCGGCGGGCCTGACGGGGAGCCGGCGATCCTCTCCGATGGGCTGCTGGTCGATGCGGGGGAGGAGCGGCCGACGGCGTCACTGCCCGATGCGGAGCCGGTCGGCCTGGCCGGCCCGGACGGTGGCTGGCTGGCACTCGCGTACGGCACCGTGGGGGCCGTGGCGCTGGACCGGGCCGGCGGGCGACTCGGTCCGCCTGACATCGCCGCCTGGCGCTCGGTGGCGCTCGTCCCGGCCGAGAGATTCTTCTCCCCGGAAGTCGACGATGGCCTCTTTGCGCCCCCGGTGATGGACGCCCACCCGCTCGACGCCGATGGGACCCTCGGGATCCCGGCCGGCGGCTTCGGTGCCACCGTCGTGGCCCCGCCCGGTTCCCGTGTCCACGCCGGCGTCGGCGGGGGATCCACCTCGTTCGGCGTGCAGGAGGTGGAGGCGGGTGGGCGGCTGCAGATCCGGCTGCCTCTGCCCCGGGCGCTGCTGCCGTATGGCGGCGAGCGGATCTGGCTGGCCGTCGCCACGCCGGCCGGCGCGAGCTACGTGGCGACCTGGCGGGTACTGGCGCTCACCGGAGCCCCGCCGCTCGAGGCAGACGTCACCACGCCACTCGGCTCCACCGAGGTCGTCGTCCGCGGCACGTCGGTGCGCTACGCGAGCGTCGAGATCGACGGGCGCGCGGTCGAGGTCGGGGCCGACGGCCGCTTCGCCGGCCGCGTCACGCTGCCGCCGTGGCCGACCGCGGTCGAGATCGTGGCGACCGATCCGGTCGGGAACGTCGCGCGGGTGAGCGTGGCGGGCATCGGCCTGCTGGACTATCGGACCCTTCCGTGGATCCCGATCGCCATCGTGCTCGTCGCCGCTGCCGCCGTGGCGCTCTACGTCCGCGTCCCGCGTCCCGTACCGCGTCCCGCCCGGGTGAGCGAGGAGGACGGCGTGCTCGAGGACCTCGACACCGAGCCTCGGACCTAGCCCCGTCCCTCGCGCCGACGGCGCGCGAGCCGTTCGGCCAGGGTCTCCCCGACCGGCGGCGATGTGGATGGCGACGCTGGCGGGCTAGACTCGGACGGAACCGGCGAACGCGTTCGCGCCGTTGGCGTCGCGGCCGCCGGGCCAGCGGCCGTCGCGCTCGGCACCGCGTGGGTCTCGCTGGCTGACGCCTCCGCGGCAGGGCGACGGTCGGCGCGCTCGCCCCGGCGGGCGCTGCGATCGCGCGCCGCCCGCAGCTCGGCCAGGCCCGGCACTGCCTCCGGTGCCGCGTGGCCCATGCCCAGCCGGCGCGCCGTCCAGTCGCGAGCCCGCCGAAGGTCGGCGCGCGAGAGCGCCACGCGTCGCACGCCGACGTCGAGCGGCACCAGGAGCATGGCCAGCACCAGCAGCCACGGCCAGATGGGCGTCGGGAAGGCGCTGGCCCTGATGTCGTGCGCCCAGACCGCGCCGGTCGATCGCTCGTCGTCGAGGGAGAGCTCCCTCCCCTCGCCGGCGTCCGCAAAGGCCGCGAGGCTGACCGTGTCGATCCCCAGGCGTCGGAACTCATCGGCCGCCGGCGAGACCATCCCCAGCGTGCGGCTGGCCGCGTCGGTCGTCGACCCGTCCTCGTAGGTCTGCGCCACGCGCACGAGGTACGCGCCGGGATCCTCCGCCAGCACGCTGCCGGCATAGCGCCCTGGGCCGACCTGCTCCAGCACCGTCTGCGTCGGCTCGAGGTCGGGCGACACGAGGCGCAGGACGGTGCGGTAGAAGTTGCGCGGCCCCCGTTCCTCGTCGACCGAGGTCACCTCGACGTCGAGCTCACCGCGCTCGCCGGGGGAGAAGCGGACGTCGATGCCCTCCGTGTCCTGCGGCGGCAGCGTCCATGCCACGAGCTGCGCGGTCAGCGTGCCGAAGTCGGGCGTCCCGATCCACGGCGCCGCCCACTGCTCGCGCGCGTCCGAGGTCCACGCCGCCGCGCGGCCGAGCCCGTACTGCCACTGGGCCAGGAGCGGGTCGCCCCCCTCCGACACGAGCGCGACCGCCGCGGTCGGCTTGGCAGTCGTCCCGACGTAGCCGCGCAGGTTCGGCA
>JAHWJN010000010.1 GCA_019348395.1 Chloroflexota bacterium | reverse complement strand
CGGCGGTGCTCCACGCCGTGATCGCAGCCCCCGACGCGGCACCGCGAGGCGCCCGGATCGGCTTGGCGAAGCGCTCGCGGTTGACGCTCACCAGTCGAGCCGATGCCGCGACCACGGCGCCCGGGCAGCGATAGTTCGTCGCCAGCATCACCTGGCGCGCGCTCGGATAGTCGGTCGAGAAGCGCAGGATCCGTCGCACGTCGGCGAGTCTCCAGGCGTAGATCGTCTGGTCGTCGTCGCCCACCACGAACAGGTTGTCCTCCGGGGCTGCCAGCAGCCGGACGAGTCGCAGCTGGGCGGCGTCCACGTCCTGGAACTCGTCCACGCAGACGTGAAGAAACCGTGACTGCCAGCGAAGGCGTATGCCCGGATCGGTCTCGAGGAGGTCGGCGGCCCGCGCGACAAGGTCGTCGAAGTCCACCGCGCCGCGCGCACGGAGCAGGTCGGCATAGGCGTCCAGCACGGGCCGTGCGGCCGGTGTGGGCGCTCGGCGCTCGACCTTCCAGGCGGACAGCTGCCAATCGAGCTGCGAGACTTCCGGGGCCTCATCCGCCGGCGCGAGCCGGCGTCGTGCCGCACGGAGAAGCGGCAGGCGATCGGCCACGACCCGCCGGCCCTCGCCGGCATCGAGGAGGACCTGGCGGGCGAGCGCGTGGAGCGTCCGGATCTCGATGTCTCTGGCGGATGGCGCCACGCGCGCCAGCCGTCGCTCCACCCGGGAGGCCAGGTCGAGCGCTGCGTCGCGATTGAAGGTCACGACGCAGATCCGGTCTGCCGCCACCCCGCGGGACAGCAGCACGCCCAGGCGGGCGATCATGGTCGTCGTCTTGCCGCTCCCCGCGGGCGCGATGATCTGCGCCGGGCCCTCCGGCAGCGTGGCGGCGGCGCGCTGTTCCGGGTCGAGCGCGCCGAGGAGCGGGCCGATGTCGACGGGCGCGGTCGCGGAGACGTTCATCGGGCCATGGTGACGAGGGGCGCTTACCGGACGATCACCGGCGCCTTACCGGACGACGCGCGCGACCGCCGAAGCCCGTATCCTGTGGCCTGCTCCCAGACCGAGTCCGAGGATCCGCAGACACCAATGAGCTTCGCGTGAGGCGCCAGGCAGAGTTCGCCGGCCGCCACGACCCGCCGCCCTACGACCGAGAGCTCATACGATCCGGCGGCGTCTCGAGCTCCCGCACTCGACAGGGAGACCGACCCCCGCCGCGGGGTCAGGCCCGCCGGGCGCGTGACCAGCGGCCGGCGCGCCGCCGTCGCGGTGGGTCCGCGCTGGGGGCGCTTCGCGCGCTCGTCGTCGGCGTCCTGCTGCTCGCCGTCATCGCGCTGGTGCTGGTCGGCATCCGGGCAGCCGCCTTCAACGCCACCGTCTCGACCGCCGGCTTCCCGTCCACTGCGCTGCTCGGGCCGCTGAACGGCAGCCAGCGAGTGAACGTGCTGATGGTCGGTTACGGCGGCGGAGACCACGACGGCGCCTACCTGGCCGATTCCATCCAGGTGCTCTCCATCGATCCGGCGACCGACACCACGACCTCGATCCCGATCCCGCGCGACCTGTGGATCGAGGGCGTCTCCGGGTTCCCGCAGAACGGCAAGATCAACCAGGTGTTCAGTGCCGGCCACGCCCAGGGCGGGCTCGAGGGCGCTGGCGACATGCTGGCCGGCGTCGTCGGCGAGGTCACGGGCCTCGAGATCGAGCACTGGATCAGCATCGACTTCCAGGGCTTCCAGGAACTGGTCGACGCGGTGGGCGGTGTTACCGTCGAGAATCCGACCGCCTTCAGCTACACGACGACCGAGACGGCGCACCAGGCCGGCCGCTGGAACAGCGGCTCGTTCGCCGCGGGCGAGATCCACCTCGACGGCGACGAGGCGCTGATGTACAGCCGCGCCCGGTTCACATCGGTCGTGTCGGAGTCGACGGACTTCGCGAGGTCGGCACGGCAGGCGCGCGTCATCGGAGCGCTGCGCTCGGAGCTCGGCGAGGGCGGCGTGACCTCCATCGTGCCCGGCCTGCGGATGATGGACGCCCTCGAGGGCCGCATGTTCACGAACCTCTCGGCCATCGACCTGTTCCTCCTCTCCGGCGACCTGTCGGCCGACCGGCGCGTCGAGCTGAGCGAGGACGTCGTCCTGCGCGCGACGACGAACACGATCGGCCAGTACATCCTGGTCCCGACCGACTGGACCGGGCCGGGCGCCTATGACGGGCTGCGCGACTATCTCGCGCGGGAGCTGGCCAGGGCCGATGCGTCGTAGCCGGCGGCTGCGGCTCCGGGACCTTCCACGTCTCCTGATCGGCGGCGCCATCCAATTCGCCGGCCTCTTCGGCGGTCGATACCGGCGCACGGAAGGGGCGCACGTCTACGCGACCGACCCCGAGGGCCGCGTGCTCGCCGTGCGGACGACCTACCTCGGGCCGGGCTGGATGCTGCCCGGCGGTCGTCTCGAGCGCGGCGAGACGCCGCACGACGGGGCCGCCCGCGAGACCCGGGAAGAGACCGGCCTGGAGGTCGTCGTCGACCGGCTCGTCCTGGTCGACGCGCGCAGGGGACGCGACGTCTCGTTCGTCTTCGTCGGGCATGTGACCGGCGGCGCGCTGGCGCCGCAGTTCGGCGAGATCGCGGAGGCCGGCTGGGTGGACCGGGGCGAGCTCGCCGCGAGCTCCGAGCCGCTCCGTCAGCTGCTCGATCTGATCGACGCGGCAGGTGACCGGGTGACCTACCTCGGTCTCTGAGGCGGGTCCTCGTAGAATCGGTCCATGAGCCCCCAGCGCGCGCTGCCCGAGTCACTGCGTGCGGTGCTGCGCCGGCTGCCGACCCGGCCGGGCGTGTACCTCATGAAGAACGCCGACGGTCGCGTGCTGTACGTCGGCAAGGCGGACTCGCTCCGGAGCCGGGTCCGCTCCTACTTCGGCGCTCGCGGGCCGGAGGATGCCCGCATCGGCCGCATGGTGACCGAGGTCGCCGACGTCGCGTACACCGTGACCGACACCGTGTCGGAGGCCTACCTGCTCGAGTCGAACCTCATCAAGGAGCACCGGCCACGGTTCAACATCCGGCTGCGCGACGACAAGAGCTACCCCTTCGTGAAGATCACCCTGGGCGAGGACTTCCCGCGCATCGTGAGGACCCGGAAGCTGGCCCGCGACGGGAGCCGCTACTTCGGGCCGTACGCATCCGCATCGAGCGTCGACGAGACGCTGAAGCTGCTGCGCAAGATCTTCCCGTTCCGGACCTGCAACCTCGACATCCCCGAGGGCAAGCGAGTGCTCGAGCGGCCCTGCCTCCTCTACTACATCAACCGATGCCAGGGCCCCTGCATCGGGGCCGTCCCGAAGGACGACTACCGGGGGACGATCGGGCAGATCGTCGACTTCCTGGAGGGGAAGCAGGAGCCGATCGCGGCCGAGCTGCGCGGCGAGATGGAGGCGCACAGCGAGGCGCTCCGCTTCGAGCAGGCGGCCGCCACCCGCGACAAGCTCCGCGCCGTGGAGCGCACGATGGAGCAGCAGAAGATGGCGGCCTTCAGCCGGGCCGAGCACGACGTCATCGGCCTCGCGCGGGCGGAGGACGAGGCCTGCGTGGTGGTCATGCAGGTGCGCAACGGCAAGCTCATCGGCCGCGAGCACTTCGTGGTCGAGGGGGCCCGGGATGTGGCCGCCGGCGAGGTGCTCGGCTCGTTCCTGCAGCAGTACTACGCCAGCACCGATGCGCTCCCGCGGGCGGTCCTTGCGCCGCTCCTGCCGAGCGAGGCCGATGGCCTCGCCGCGTACCTCGCCGACCGACGCGGGGTGCGGGTAACGATCAGCGTTCCCGAACGCGGCGAGAAGCGACGGCTGGTGGCGCTCGCCACCCGGAACGCGGAGGAGGCGCTCGAGCGCGAACGCGCCGAGTGGATGGCCGACACCGCGCGGCGCGACGAGGCCCTCACCGAGCTCGCCGCGGCGCTCGAGCTGCCGAGGATGCCGGAGCGGATCGAGTGCTACGACATGAGCAACATCCAGGGGACCGCCGCAGTCGGGTCGATGGTCGTGTTCATCGACGGCAGGCCGGAGCCCAAGGAGTACCGACGCTTCCGCATCCGCTCGGGTGACACGCCCGACGACTTCCGGATGATGGGAGAGGTCCTGCGGCGACGGTTCAGCCGCGTCGCAAAACTGCGTGCCGAAACGGGGGCGCTGTCGCTCGCCGCGGTCGGGGCCGACGAGACGCCGGAGACGATCGAGGAGCCCGATCCCGAGGCGCGGTCCCGGCCGCGGGACGGCGACGCCGGGTGGGCGGTGCCGGACCTCGTCATCGTGGACGGGGGCAAGGGTCAGCTGTCCACGGCCGTCGGCGTGCTCGATGACCTCGGCATCACCGACGTCCCGCTCGCCGGCCTCGCGAAGCGCTTCGAGGAGCTGTTCCTGCCGAGACGCGCCGCGCCCGTGGTGCTGCCTCGCCGCTCGCAGGCCCTCTACCTGGTGCAGCGCATCCGCGACGAGGCGCATCGGTTCGCCATCACGTACCACCGTGACGTTCGCGGCAGGCGCGCCCTCCGCAGCGAGCTCGACGAGATCGCCGGGATCGGGCCCGGGCGCAAGAAGGCGCTGCTCAGGCAGTTCGGCTCCGTGCGGCGAATCCGGGAGGCGACGGTCGAGGAGGTGGCGGCCACGCCGGGCATCAGCCGGGCGCTCGCCGAGCGGCTGAAGTCGCACCTCGCGCGCGAGGGGATGCTCGCCTGAGCGTCTGCTAGACTGGCGCCGCCCGCCGCTGGTGAAGCGGCGTGTTTCGTGTCCGCTCCGCACCGGCCCGGCACGACATCGCACGACCTGAGGACGTACGGCCACCGCATGACCTGGCGTCGCATCGCCCCGTGGGTGATCGGGCTCATCGCCCTGCTCACGATCTTCATCAATTTGCCGAGGCAGACGCTCGGCCTCGACTGGCTGCCCCGCGAGGTTGCCGGCTTCGAGTTCCGCACCGTCCTCGGCCTGGACCTGCAGGGCGGCCTCCGGGTCACGCTCGAGGTGCAGCCGCAGGCGGGGCAGGAGATCACCGACGACGACGTGGAGGTGGCGCGCGACATCATCGAGCGTCGCGTGGCCGGCATCGGCGTCACCGAGCCACAGGTCCGGACGGAGACCGCCGGCGACGGGACTCGACGGATCGTGGTGGAGGTGCCGGGCGTCAGCGACCAGGACCAGGTGCGCGACCTCGTGGGTTCCACCGGCCAGCTGCAGTTCATCGACCCACAGGGCCAGCAGCTCACCCCGGACCAGGACGTCAGCGAGCTCATCGAGACCAACGCCGTCCGGGTGCTGTTCGACGGTGGGGAGATCCAGCCCGGGAGCGTCGCGCCCGACGTGGGGGAGGGAAACCAGATCGGCGTTTCGTTCTCGCTCTCCGACGAGGGCAGCGACATCTGGTGCCAGTTCACCACCGCCAACACACAGCGGCCTGGGCCGATCGCCCTCGACGGCAGGGTGATCACCGTCCCGGAGATCCGGCAGCCCATCTGCGGCGGCACGACCATCATCACCGTCGGTCCGGGCACGCCGGAGAACGAGGTGGAGCGGACCAACCTCTACAACACCCTGCGCTTCGGTGCGCTGCCCGTCGCCCTCGAGGAGCAGGGCGTCGAGTCGGTGGCGCCGACCCTCGGGGCCGACTTCCTGGTCCAGGCCCTGATCGCCGGCCTGGTCGGCATCGCGCTGGTGATGCTGTTCATGGTCTTCCACTACCGGCTGCCCGGCGTGCTGGCCGCCCTTGCCCTGATCTTCTACGCGCTGCTCATCTACGCCATCTTCCGCGTGCTCCACGTGACGCTGACCCTGGCGGGCGTGGCGGCGTTCATCCTCAGCATCGGCATGGCCGTGGACGCGAATATCCTCATCTTCGAGCGGATGAAGGAGGAGATCCGGGCCGGCAAGACGCTCGGTCCGGCGATCGAGGCAGGCTTCAACCGCGCCTGGTCGAGCATCCTCGACTCCAACGTGTCGAGCCTGCTCGTCGCCGGCTGGCTCTACTGGCAGGGATCCACCGTGGTCCGCGGCTTCGCGCTGGTGCTGATCATCGGCGTGCTGGTGAGCATGTTCACCGCCATCACCGTGACCCGCACGCTCCTCCGCTACGTGACCCGCACCACGTGGGGCCGCCGGCTGGACCTCTACCACGTGGAGCGCTGATCGATGTACGACCTCGTCGGCAGGCGCCGCTGGTACTACATCCTGAGTGCGATCTTCATCGTGCCCGGACTGCTCTTCATCCTGCTCGGCGGCCTGCGTCCCTCGATCGACTTCACCGGCGGCACCGAGTGGGAGGTCCGCCACGCCGATGCGCCGTCCGCACGTGAGATGGCCGACGCGCTCGACGAGCTCGGGTACCCGGACGCGACGGTCGGCGAGCTGGACGACGGCTTCGTCCGGATTCGGACGCGGCCGATCGACCTCGCGCCCCCGCAGGGCCCGACGCAGTCTCCGACCGCGACCGCATCGCCCGGGGCCACCGCATCGCCCGGGGCCACCGCATCGCCCGCGGAGGAGCCGACCGGCTCCCCGGAGCCGACCGAGGCGGCAGCTCCATCGCCGGCGCCGACCGAGTCGCCGACCATCGCCGAGGGCACGCCGTTCGCCGAGCTCCAGGCCGACCTCGAGGAGCGGTTCGGGGAGGCCGACATCCGGCTGGCGCGCACCGTCGGGCCGATCATCGGTGCCGAGCTGATCCGGAACTCCGCGATCCTGATCGTCATCGGCGAGCTGCTCATGCTCGGGTACCTGTGGATCCGGTTCGGGTTCCGCTATGGAACCGCCGCCGTGATCGCGCTGCTCCACGACGTGTTCTTCGTCGTCGGCATCTTCGCGATCCTCGGATTCTTCCTCGGGACCGAGATCGATGCGCTGTTCGTCACGGCGCTGCTCACCATCATCGCGTTCAGCGTGAACGACACGATCGTCGTCTTCGACCGCATCCGGGAGAATCGCGTCCGACGGACGGCCGAGCCGTTCGGAGCGGTCGTGAACCACTCGCTGCTCCAGACGCTCGGGCGTTCGCTCCTGACCGGCCTGACGCTGCTCGTGCCGATCGCGGCGCTCGTCCTGCTGGGTCCGGCGACGATCCGCGGCTTCGTCGCACTGCTGATCGGGATCATCAGCGGCACCTACTCGTCGATCTTCAACGCGGCCCAGATCCTGGTCGACTGGAACGAGTGGGACGCGCGTCGAAAGCGACGCGCCGCCGCCCGATAACGGAACGGTAAGCGGCGGGTGATGGCCCGCGGCTACCATGGCGGCGTGATCATCCCGAGCCTGGAGTGGCTGCTGCCCGAGCCCGTGCCGGATCCGCCGGCGTTCACCGGGTTCGGCCGGCCGGTCGCCACCCTGCTCGCCCGTCGCGGCTTCCGCGACGACCCACAGCTCCGTGCCTTCCTCGACGCGGGCGCCGGTGCCCTGCACGATCTGTCGCGCATGGCCGATGCGTCCGTCGCGCTCGATCGCATCGACCGCGCGGTCCGTACCGGCGAGCGGATCGCGATCTGGGGCGACTACGACGCCGACGGAATGACGGCCATCGTCACGTGGGTCCTGGCCCTGCGCCGGCTGGGCGTCGAGCCGATCCGTTACGTTCCCTCGAGGTTGTCGGAGGGGTACGGGCTCTCGATCTCGGGCCTGCAGGTGCTGGCCGGCCGGGGGGTGGGGCTCGTCATCACCTGCGACTGCGGGATCAGCAACGCGGTCGAGGTGGAGGCGGCCCGCGATCTGGGCATGGACGTCGTCATCACCGATCATCACCTGCCGCCCCTCACCCTCCCGCGAGCCGTCGCCGTCGTCGACCCGCATCGTCCCGACTGCACCTACCCCGATCCCGATCTCACCGGCGCCGGCCTCTCGTACAAGCTCGCGTCGGCGCTGCTGGACCGACGCGGCGCGAGCACGGAGGGCCTGGCGGCCGTCGCGGCCATCGGGACCGTCGCCGACCTCGCGCCCATGACGGGGGAGAGTCGCGCCATCGTCCGGCTCGGCCTCGAGGAGCTGGCCCGAACCGAGCGGGCGGGCCTGCGTGCGCTCCTCGCCAGGGCCTGTGAGTCGCCCGGCCAGGCGACCGCGCGGGACCTGGGCTTCGGCGTCGTGCCGCGAGTCAACGCCGCGGGCCGGATCGCCGATGCGGAGATCGCCATGTCGCTGCTGCTCGAGCAGGATGCCGATCGGGCTGAAGCGCTCGCGGACCAGCTCGAGGCGGTGCACGAGCGGCGCCGTGACATGACGAAGACCGCCGTCGAGGCCGCGCGCCGCCTGGCGTACGGGGCAACCGGCGACGGGCCGCTCGTCCTGCGCGACGATGCCTGGGCACCGGGTCTCGTCGGCCTGGTGGCAGGGCGCCTCGCCGATGCGCTGGCGCGCCCGGTCGCCGTCGCGACCCTCGTCGGCGACGAGGTGCGGGGCTCGGTGCGCGCCCCAGACGACTTCCACGTGGCCGCAGCCCTCGAGGTCTGCGACCGGCTGCTGACGAAACGGGGTGGCCATGCCGCAGCCGGCGGATTCAGCGTGTCGCCGGGTGGCTGGGACGCGTTCGTCGCTGCCTTCCACGCGCTCCCGCGACCGTTCCCGCTCGTGCCGGACGTCGTGCCACAGCGTGCCGGTCGCCAGATCGTGGACCTGGTTCTGCCCGCGCGGCTGGTGGATTGGGTTCTCGCCGACGAGCTGCATCGTCTCGCGCCGTACGGACCGGGCCACGTGGAGCCGGTGCTGGCGGTGACCGGCATGCGTGTCGCGGCGGCCCGGCGTGTGGGCGCGACCGAGGCCCACGTTGCCTTCCGCATGCGGCGAGGTCTCGAGACCTTCGATGCCGTCGCGTTCGGTCTCGACGCCGCGCGCCCGCTCCCCGAGCCGGACACGGCCCTGGACCTGGTCGGTACGCTCGAGCGCGACACCTTCGGCGGGCTGCCGAGGCTGCGACTGCGCGTCCTCGACTACGCGGACAGCCACGCCAGCCCGCTCCGCGCCCGACGGCTGCCGGCGCCGGCGCTGGCGAGGGCGGGATGACCCCGCCGCCGCTCGACCGGCTGCGCGCGCGGTCGGCAGAGCTCGGCGCAGGGCTGTGCCTGGGGCTGGACCCCCATCCCGACGCGCTGCCCGATGGCCTGCCACGGGACGTTTCCGGCATCGAGACCTTCGCTCGCGGCCTCATCGAGGCGGCCGCCCCCGAAGCCGTCGCCGTGAAGATCAACGTTGCGTTCTTCGAGGCCTTCGGCTCGCCCGGGTGGGCCGCGCTGGAGCGCGTCCGCCGCGACGTGCCCGACGACCTCGTCTGCGTGCTGGACGCGAAGCGCGGCGACATCGGCAGCACGGCCGACCGCTACGCCGATGGCCTGCTCGGCCACCTCCGGGCCGACGCGGTCACGCTGTCGCCGTACCTCGGCGAGGACGCGATCGAGCCGTTCCTGGCCTACCCTGACCGACTCGTCTATGTGCTGGCTCGGACGAGCAACCCATCCGCGGCCACCGTGCAGGATCGTTCCCACGACGGGGAGCCGCTGTATCTCGACGTCGCCCGCTGGGTCGCCGCACGCTGGCCCGGGGGACGAGTCGGGCTGGTCGTCGGCGCCACGGCGCCGGTCGAGCTGGAGCAAATCCGCGGCGCCGTCCCCGGCCCCGGCTTCCTGGTGCCCGGCGTCGGCGCGCAGGGAGGCGACCTGGCGGCAGCGGCGTGGGCGTGCGACGGGGAGTGGGCGCCGGGTCTCGTCTCGATTTCGCGCGCCATCGCCAGCGCCGCGTCCGGAGCCGCGGACTGGCCCCGAGCGGCTGCCGACGCGGCATCGGCCCTGCGGGGGCAGCTGCGGGATGCGGTGGTACACTCGGAGGGCGCTGCCATCGGCGCCGACCGACGAGGAGGATCCTGATCCGATGCCGGTTCCCGGACCCTGGGAGCTCATCCTGCTGCTGGTGATCGTGCTGATCATCTTCGGCCCGGGCAAGCTGCCCGACATCGGCAACGCCGTGGGCAAGGGGATCCGGGAGTTTCGTCGGGCGTCGAGCGATCTCGAGGAATCGGTGCGCGGGGAGTCGAAACCGCACGACGACCGCCCGCCCGACGAGCGGCCGGATCGCAGCCACTGATTCGACCGCCTGAGCGGCGCCCCTCGCGCCGACGCCGCCCTCCATGACGAGCGAGGACCGTCCTCCGGGTGAGCGGCGGTACGACGAGGCAGCGAGCATGACGCTGGTCGAGCACCTCGACGAGCTGCGCAGCCGAATCATCGTCGTCGCGCTGGCCGTCGGTGTCGCCGCGGTCGCGGGCTTCTTCATTGCCGAGCCTGTGCTCGCCCTGCTGCAGGCGGCGCTGCCCGACGACACCGAGCTCATCCAGCTGCGCGTGCTCGAGGGCCTGGGCGTCCGCATTCGCCTCGCGCTGCTCATCGGCCTGTCCCTGGCGATGCCGGTGATCCTGTACGAGCTGTGGGCCTTCGTGACACCGGGGCTGACGAAGCCGGAGCGCCGCCTGGTGTGGCCGCTCCTGGTGATGGCCCTCGTCTTCTTCGCCGCCGGCATCGTCCTCGGTTACCTCATCATCCCCAACGCCCTGTCGTTCCTCCTCGGCCTGGCATTGCCCGGGGTTCCACCGATGCTCGACATCGGCGAGTACGTGGGCTTCGTGACCACGCTCATGATCGCGTTCGGGCTGGCATTCCAGTTCCCGGTCATCATGCTGCTCCTCAACCGGGCGGGAATCCTGACCTACGGGTTCCTGGCGGGTCGGCGGCGCTACATCATCGTGCTCATCGTGCTGGTCGCCATCATGATCACGCCCGGGGGCGACCCGATCAGCTCCGGCACCCTCTCGCTCGTCATGTACGGCCTGTTCGAGGGCACGCTCCAGCTGATGCGCCTTCGCCGCAGCCGATGACCGACCGGGTTCTGCTCGTGACCGACCCGGGCACGGATCCCCACTACGCCGCGGGGCACGTCGAGCGTCCCGAGCGGCGGGAGGCCGCGGCCGCGGGCGTCCGCGATGCGGCCGGCGGGCGGCTCCTCGAGCGCGGCGCCGCACCGGCCGACCATCGCCTGCTGTCCGGCGTTCATGACGCGGGCTACCTCGCGGCGCTCGAGGAGATCGAGCGCGGGGGCGGCGGATGGCTCGATTCCGACACCTACCTCGTCGAGGGTTCGTCCGAGGCGGCGCGGCTGGCGGCAGGCGCGACCGTGGAGGCGGCACGCGCCGCCGTCGAGGGCGTGGCGGCAGTGGCGTTCGCGGTCGCGAGACCGCCGGGCCACCATGCCGCCGCCGCGCGCGGCAGTGGCTTCTGCCTGCTCAACAACGTCGCGATCGCCGTGGCGGCGCTCCGCGGCGCGGGCCTCGCTCGGCGGATCGCGATCGTCGACTGGGACGTGCACCACGGTGACGGCACGCAGGCGATCTTCGATGCCGACCCCGAGGTCTGGTACGGCTCCACGCACCAGCAGCCCCTCTACCCGGGGACCGGTGCGAGGTCCGAGTCGGGGAGCGGCGCGGCGGCCGGGACCAAGCAGAACCGGCTACTGGCGCCGGGAAGCGGGGACGGAGAGTTCACGGCCGCGTGGCGGGACGACCTGATGCCGGCGCTGGAGGCCTTCGCCCCGCAAGCCATCCTCGTCTCCGCCGGATACGACGCCCATCGCGACGACCCGCTGGCCAGTCTGCTCGTCACCGAGGCGGGCTATGCCGCCGTGGCGCGCGAGGTCGGGAGGGCGAGCGCGCGAATGGGGCTGGGCGGGGTGGCGCTCACGCTGGAGGGTGGCTACGACCTCGACGCTCTGCGGGCGTCGGCTGCGGTCACCGTCCGGGGGCTGATCGCCGGCCGTGCCGAGCCGGTGCCGGAGTGATGGCGGGCTATACTCGTGAGCGCTCGCCTGAGCAGGAGGGGAACGTGACTCGGACCGCACCGATCGAGCGCGAGGCCGCCGCCGGAGCGGTCACCGATCCGGGGGCCGATGACGCACGTCCGGCGCCTCACGACGATCGCCACTTCGTCGTCATCAGCGGCCTCTCCGGGGCAGGCAAGAGCCAGGCGAGCAAGCTCTTCGAGGACCTCGGCTACGCCTGCGTGGACAACCTCCCGCCGGAGCTTCTGGACCACTTCCTGGCCCTGCGGCGCGAGGGCGACGAGCGGTACGGGCGCGCGGCACTGGTCCTCGACATTCGCGCGGGTGATCCGGCCCCGGCGATCGAGCGCGCCCGGCGGGCGCTCGCCGACGAGGGCGCGGCATTGGAGCTCATCTTCCTCGAGGCGAGCGATGCGAGCCTGGTGAGCCGGTTCAGTGAGACGCGACACCGGCACCCGCTGGAGGAGACGCGCAGCGGCCTTCAGGCGAGCATCGCCGACGAACGCCGCCGGTTGTCACCCACCCGGCAGCTCGCCGATCACGTGATCGATACCACCGGTCTCTCGATCGGGCAGCTGAAGGACCGGCTGCTGTCGATCCTTCCCCACGAAGTCGGTCACGACGACCTGCGCATCGACATCGTCACCTTCGGCTTCAAGTACGGCATCCCTCTCGAGGCCGACCTCGTGTTCGACGTCCGCTTTCTCACGAACCCGTACTGGGAGCCGGAGCTCAAGGCGCTCTCGGGACTGGAGCCGCCGGTCCGCGACTTCGTGATGCGGCAGCCGGCCGCGGCCCGATTCCTGGAGCTCGTCGCCGAGCTCATCGAGCTGACCGCGCCCGCCTACCGGATGGAGGGCAAGGAGCACCTTCGCCTGGCCCTTGGTTGCACCGGCGGCTATCACCGCTCGATCGCCCTCGCCGAGGAGCTCGGCAGGCGCCTCGCCGCGCTGCCGGACGCATCGGTCAGGGTCTACCACCGGGAGCTCGAGCGATGAAGGGGCCGCGGATCCCGCGCTGGCTGTACCCGGGGATGCACCTCAAGCGCTGGCTGCTCCTTCTCTTCGCCGGGATTGCCATCCTCGGCCTCGGCGCGGCGATCTTCCTGCGCGACCTGTATCGCACCACCGACGCGGACGAGATCGCGATCGTCTACTGGCTCACCGGGGCCTGGCTCGAGCCGCGTGTTCGTGCCGTGCTCGTCGCGGGGCTCGGGGTCCTGCTCGCCGGGATCGGGGTGTGGGGCCTCATGCGCTCGGTCATCTCGCCGTTCGTCGCACGCGGCACCGGAGTCATGGAGGTGCTGTACACGAAGCGCTACCTCGCGCGAGGGCCCAGGATCGTGGCCATCGGCGGCGGGACGGGGCTGTCGACGCTTCTCAGGGGGCTGAAGGGCTACAGCGCGAACATCACCGCCGTCGTGGCCGTGGCGGACGACGGCGGATCGAGCGGCCAGCTTCGGCAGCAGCTGGGCATCGTGCCGCCGGGGGACATCCGCAACTGCATCGCCGCCCTCGCCGACGCGGAGCCGCTCATGACCCAGCTCATGCAGTACCGGTTTCCGCCCGGTTCCGGCCTCGACCATCACGCCTTCGGCAACCTGTTCATCGCGGCCATGACGGCAGTCACCGGCGACTTCGAGGAGGCGGTGCGCGAGTCGAACCGCGTCCTCGCCGTGCGGGGCCAGGTGCTGCCGGCGACGAGCGTGCCGCTGAACCTGTCCGCGCGGCTCGCCTCGGGGCGCACGCTGTACGGCCAGGTGGGCATCGCGCAGGCCGACGAGCCGATCGAGCGCGTCGCCATCGAGCCCGCCGACGTGCGCGCCACCCAGGAGGCGCTGGAGCGCATCCTCGAAGCGGACCTGATCGTGATCGGCCCGGGCAGCCTGTTCAGCAGCGTCCTGCCCAACCTGCTCATCAGCGATGTTCGAGACGCGCTTGCGGCAGCGCCCGGGCTGAAGGTGTATGTGTGCAACGTCGCGACCCAGCCAGGCGAAACCGAGCACCTGACCGCGTCGGCGCACCTGCGGGCGCTGTTCGCCCACGTCGGCACCGATCTCGTCGACTACGTCCTCGTCAATCGTGCTCCCGGCCGGGCGCCCGAGGGCTGGCGTGCCGAGCCGGTCGAGGTCGACGCGCGCGAGCTCGAGAGCCTGCCCGTGGTCATCGTGGAAGAGGACGTCATCGACCCGGCCAACGCGCACCGGCACGATCCGGCCAAGCTCGCCGCCGCGCTGATGCGGCTCCAGCAGGAGGACCGGCTCGAACCGCGCCAGCGGCGCGTACAGCGGCCCTCGTCGCGCGCCTCGTAGCGGGCGTGCTCGTCGCCGGCGAGATCAAGGGGGAGCTCGCGCGCATCCATCCGGCGCGGGCATGCTGCCGGCGAGCGGAGCTCATCGGCCTCCTGCATGGACACGATGAGGGGATGCTGCGGACCCTCGACCACGCCGTGGCGCGCACCGCCGTGGCGCTTGCGTCGTCGCTCGGGATGAGCGTCGAGCCGCCCCGTCCCGAGTCGGAGCGCGGGCGCGGCAGGCCGGGTGCTCGACACCATCTCCGCGTGGAGCTGGATCGGGCGGCGCTGGGGCCATGGCGGCGCGCCGACGCCCCCACCTGCGATCGACGCTCCTTCCTGCGGGGCGTGCTGCTCGCCTCCGGCTCCCTGTCGTTCAGCGCGTCAGGGCCGCACGTCGAGTTCGTGCTGCGGACCACCGCGGCAGCCGAGGAGCTGCGCGGCGTGCTCGCGTCGCTCGATGTCCGGTCGCTCGTCTCCCTCCGCCGCGGTCGATCGGTCGTGTATCTGAAGGGGCACGAGGAGATTGCATCGCTGCTCCGCCTGGTCGGCGCGAATCGAGGCGTGCTGCAGCTCGAGACGCTGCGGGTCGAGCGCGACGTCCGCGCCCGGCTCAACCGCCTTTTGAACGCCGAGGAGGCCAATCTCGGCCGCACCGTTCGGGCGGCCGACCGTCAGCTTGGCGCAATCGCGCTCCTCGAGGGAGATGGACGTCTGCCGTCGCTGGGTCCGGGCCTGCGTGAAGCGGCTGCGCTCAGGCGCCGCATGCCGGACGCCGATCTGGATACGCTAGCCGCGGCGGCCGGCGTGAGCCGATCCGCCGTCAACCACCGGCTGCGACGGCTTGTCCAGCTGGCCAGCGACGAGGAGGATGCATGAGGATCCCGGTCATCGCCGGCAACTGGAAGATGAACCCGCCGCGCCCCTCGGAGGCGACGAGCCTGGCGCTCGCGGTGCGGGAGGTCGCGGACAACCTGCCCGGAGTGACCACGGTCGTCTGCCCGCCGACCGTCTTCCTCGCAGATGTGCGTCGCGCCGCGGGCGGCGGCAGGCTGCACGTCGGTGCCCAGACCATGCACTGGGAGGAGACCGGCGCGTTCACCGGCGAGACGAGCCCAGCCATGCTCGCCGAGCTTGCCGGCTTCGTGATCATCGGGCACTCGGAACGGCGGCAGTATGACAACGAGACCGACGAAAAGGTCGGTCGCAAGGTGGCCGCCGCCGTCGGGCATGGACTGCGCCCCATCGCGGCGGTGGGGGAGACCGCCGAGGAGCGACGAGCCGGATCGACCGCGGAGGTGATCGACCGCCAGGTTCGGGCAGCGCTCGGCGGCCTGGGGCGCATCGGCGCCAGCGGGCTGGTGGTCGCCTACGAACCGGTGTGGGCGATCGGCACGGGGGACGCGGCATCCGGCGAGGACGCGCAGACGGTCGCCGCGCAGATTCGGGCGATCCTGCGTGATCTCGACCCGGGTGGGGCCGACGAGGTGCCGATCCAGTACGGTGGCAGCTGCACCCCGGACAATGCCGCCGAGTATTTCGCGCAACCCGACATCGACGGGGCGCTGGTCGGCGGCGCCTCCCTGAAGCCGGATGCGTTCGCCGCGATCCTGCGCGCCGCCGCGGAACTGGGCCCCGCATGAGGGTGGCGCTGGTCATCCTCGACGGCTTCGGTACCAATGACGACCCCGCGCGCAATGCGCTGCTGGCCGCCTCGATGCCGAACTGGAACCGGCTGGTCGGGGACTTTCCGCACTGCCGGCTCTCCGCGTCCGGCGAGGCGGTCGGTCTGCCGGGAGGACAGATGGGGAACTCCGAGGTCGGCCACCTGAACCTCGGGGCCGGGTTCCCGGTCCTGCAGGATCTGCCGCGCATCACCGCGGCGATCGCCTCCGGCAGCTTCTTCAGCAACGAGGTCCTGTCGGCCACCGTCACCGACGTGCGAGGGGAGGGCGGGCGGCTCCACCTGTTGGGGCTCGTCGGTCCGGGCGGAATCCACGCCGTCGACGAGCACATCGTTGCCATGGCGGAGCTGGCGCACCGCGCGGGGCTGGCGCCGGATCGGGTCCTGTTCCACGCATTCACCGATGGGCGCGACACGCCGCCGCGCTCGGCGGATAGCTTCCTTCCCGAGCTCGAGCGTCGCATGGCGGGCCTTGCCCGGGTCGCGACGGTGACCGGGCGGTACTGGGCCATGGATCGTGACCGCCGCTGGGAGCGGACCCGGCGAGCGTACGAGGCGCTGGTGGCCGGCATCGGTCACCGGGCCGCGTCGGCGGCGGACGCCATCGCCGCAGCGTACGAGCGCGGCGAGAGCGACGAGTTCATCGCGCCGACCATCCTGCCCGCTGCCGAGCCGATCCGCGACGGCGACGCCGTGGCGCACCTGAACTTCCGGGCCGACCGGGCCCGCCAGCTGACGCAGGCCCTTGCGCTCTCCGACTTCCACGGATGGGAGCGCGGCAGCACGCCATCGGTCTCGGTGACGACACTGACGCAGTACCAGGAGCCCGCGGAGCTGCCGGTGCGCGTCGCCTTTCCGCCCCTCATCATCGACTCACTGGCCGCTCACCTCGCGCGGCTCGGCAGGCGACAGCTCCACGTGGCCGAGACCGAGAAGTACGCGCACGTGACGTATTTCTTCAACGGCGGCGTTGAAGAGCCGTTTCCCGATGAGGATCGCATCCTGATCCCGTCGAACCGGGAGGTGCCGACCTACGACCTCGCCCCGGAGATGAGCGCCGGGCCGATCACCGATGCGCTCGTCAGCGCGCTGGAGGCAGGGGAGCACGACTTCATCGTCGC
>JAHWJN010000109.1 GCA_019348395.1 Chloroflexota bacterium | reverse complement strand
GAAGAACTCCACCGCATCGGCCTCGCGCGCGGGGTTGTCGCCCTTGTTGATCACGAGGATCACCGGCGCCTCGGCCCGGCGCAGGCGGTCGGCGACCTCGTGGTCGAGCGGCGCAAGCCCCGCATGGGCGTCGACCACGAACAGGATCAGATCGGCCTCCTCGACCGCGACGCGAGCCTGGTCCTGGACGCGCTCCTCGATGTCGCTCCCCGGATCGAGCTCGAGGCCGCCGGTGTCGACCACGGTGAAGGTGCGCCCGTTCCACTCCGAGGTGCCGTACACGCGATCCCGGGTCGTACCCGCGACATCCGAGATGATCGCCAGGCGCTCGCCGATGAGCCGGTTGAACAGCGTGCTCTTGCCGACGTTCGGGCGGCCGACGATGGCGACCACTGGGAGGGAGGACATGCTCGAAGTGTAGCGGCGCTCTCCGCCGGGGCCCTTGCCGCGGCATGCGACAATTCTGGAAGCGGTTCCAGACCGCGGGAGGAGCGCAGGATCGCCCGATGCCCGTCACGCTCGCCGACGTCGCTCACCGCGCCGGCGTCTCCGAGGCCACCGCGTCCCGGGTGCTCAACGGTCGTCCGTACGTGGCGGCTCGCACCCGGGAAGCCGTGGAGATCGCCGTCCGCGAGCTGGACTACGCGCCGAACCGGGCGGCGCGAGACCTGTCGCTGGCGAAGACCGCCACGATCGCCGTGCTGGTCCACCATGCGCAGTACCCGGCCCACGGCGAGGGACCGTTCTCGGGGCGCGTCATCGACGGCGCCTCGCGGGTCCTGCGCCGCACCGGCCATGACACCCTCTATGTCCACGTCGACGACGACGCGGTGGACCGCCTCGTCGGGCTCGCCGCCGTCCGGCCGGGCCGCAGCGACGGCATCCTGGTCCTCGGCCCGGCTTTTCCCGTCCACGCCGTGGCGCGGCTCGTGGCGGCCTCTCGACCGGTCGTCCTGGTCGACAACCGGCTGGCCGAGACGGACGTGGTTCTGAGCGATAACGAGGCGCCGATGCGCGAGTTGGCCCTCCACCTCGTCCGTGAGCACAATCACCGGCGGCTTGTCGTCCTGGCCGGTCCCCGGCGATGGCCGAGCACCGCCGAGCGGGTGGCCGGCGTTCGCGCCGCGGCCCGGCAGGATGGGGTCGAGGTCACGGTGCTGCATGCCCCGGAGACGACGATTCGGGATGGTGCCGGGCTCGCCGCCGGACTCCTCGCCGATCCGCCCGACGCCGTGATGGCCGTCAACGACGCGATGGCCCTCGGCGCCCTGCATGCGGTCCGTGAGCTCGGGCACCGGCGTCCGGCGGTGACCGGTTTCGACGACATCGCCTGGGCCGAGCTGGCCGACCCGCCCCTGACCACGGTGAGCGTGGACGCGGGGGCGATCGGGGCCGCCGCCGCCAGCTTGCTCCTCGAGCGGATGGCCGGCTCAGATGACACCCCGGCACGCGAGATCCGCGTGCCGGCTCGGATTCGCCTGCGCCGTTCCTGCGGCTGCAGCGGTCCGGAAGTGACGCCGACGACCGCGCCGGTCGGCCGGCGGCACGAATGACCGCGGTCCCGCAGGAGCGGACCGCGACGGGAGAAGGGAGACAACCGATGCGGACGACCGACCGAGCGAAAACCTGGCGTCTGCCTGCCGTGCTGGCCGCCACGGCGCTGGCCGTGGCGGCGTGCACGCCGGGCGGCGACAGCGATCCGACCAACGGAGCCGGCGCCACCGACGGCAACGGCGGCGGGGCCGGGGCCGGAGAGGTGGTCATGATCTCGAGCCAGCTCGTGCCGACGGCCGAGCAGGAGGCGATGAACAACGCCATCCTCGCCGACTTCGACGGCAGCGTGAACTTCATCGGCGCCGAGCCGGGCCCGTTCAATGACCAGGTGCG
The DNA here is from genome assembly GCA_019348395.1 of Chloroflexota bacterium. Lineage (GTDB taxonomy): Bacteria > Chloroflexota > Limnocylindria > QHBO01 > QHBO01 > JACDBZ01. The sequence goes on along the minus strand of JAHWJN010000109.1, from coordinate 2,873 downwards.
AGCCCAGGAGGAGGCCGGGGAGGGAGAGATCAGCCTCATCGGCGGCCTCGACGGCGAGTTCAGCTCGTTCGCGGCCGACGGGCTGCTGATGGACCTGTCGGACGTCGCAGAGGAGCTCTCCGATCTGGGCATCAACGAGAACTTCCTCGAACTCGGCCGCCTGGGCACCGACCAGCAGCTCTACATCCCGTGGATGCAGGCGACCTACATCATGGCGGCCCGGCAGGAGGCGATGGAGTACCTGCCCGACGGCGTGGACATCAACGACATGACCTGGGAGCAGCTGACCGAATGGGGGGCCAACATCGAGGCCGAGACCGGTGAGCGACGGCTCGGCTTCCCGGCCGGGGAGGACGGGCTCCTGCATCGGTTCTTCCAGGGCTACGGCATCCCCGCCTTCACCGGTGGTGTGAACACGACGTTCGCGTCGCCGGAAGCGGTCGAGATGTGGAACTGGATGTCGGACACCTGGCAGTACGTCAACCCCCAGTCCACGACCTACGGCTTCATGCAGGAGCCGCTTCAGTCCGGCGAGGTGTGGGTCGCCTGGGACCATACCGCCCGCCTGATCGAGGCGCTCAACAACCAGCCCGAGGACATGGTCGCCTTCCCCGTCCCCTCGGGGCCCGAGGGCAAGGCCTTCATGCCCGTCGTGGCCGGGCTGGGAATCCCGACCACGGCTCCCAACGTGGAGGGCGCCAAGGACCTGATTCGCTACCTGCTCCAGCCGGAGACGCAGGCGACCACCCTGTCGGAGGTCTCCTTCTTCCCGGTGATCAGCGCCGAGCTGCCCGGCGACCTCGAGCCCGGCATCCAGGCCGAGCAGGAGGCGGTCGCCGCCCAGACGGAGGCCGAAGACGCGCTGCCGGCCCTCCTGCCGGTCGGGCTGGGAGACCAGGGTGGCGCCTACAGCCAGGTGCACCGTGACGCCTTCCAGCGCATCGTCATCGGTGGCGAGGATCCGGCCACGGTGCTCGAGGAGCTGACGCCACAGCTCCAGGAGGTGTTCGACGCCTCCGGCGCACCGTGCTGGTCGCCCGATCCGCCGAGCGACGGTCCATGCCAGGTCGGCGGCTAGGCGTGGCATCTGACCGATCCGGGGCGGCGTTCATCGCCGTCCCGGATCACCGGTGCCCGCCTCCCGGCCGATGACGAGCCGCCTCGGCTGGGCACCGTACGCGCTGCTCCTGCCATCGCTCGCGTTCCTGGCGGTCTTCTTCGCCACACCGATGGTGCAGGCCTTCGCGCTCGCCTTCCAGGACACGAGCGGCAACTGGAGCCTGGACTCGATCCAGCGCATGCTGCGCGACGCCAGCTTCTCCGGCGCGCTGCTCACCACGCTCGCCCTGGTCGTCCTCGTCATCCCGGTCCAGTTCGCGCTGGCCATGTCGATGGCGCTCATCATCAATGCGCGCCTGAAGGGCGAGGGCCTGTGGCTGTACGTCTACGCCATCCCGCTCGGCATCAGCGAGCTGGCAGCCGGCATCGTGTGGGTCAGCATCTTCACCCAGACCGGCTGGCTGAACAGCATCCTCGAGGGCCTGGGCATCATCGACTCGCCGATCACGTGGCAGAGCGCCGAGACGCCGTGGCTGCTCATCATGCTCGTCGTCATCGCCGAGGCCTGGCGCGCGACGTCGATCATCATGATCATCCTCGTGGCCGGGCTGCAGTCGATCCCACGCGAGTTCTTCGAGGCCGCCGACGTCTACGGCGCGAGCACGTGGCAGAAGGTGCGCCGCGTCGTGCTGCCCATGCTGCGGCCGAGCCTCCAGGTCGCGCTCATCCTCCGGACGATCCTGGCGTTCCAGGTCTTCGCCACGGTGATCGCGCTGGCCGGCACGGGACTCGACGTCCTCGCCGACGAGGCCCAGCGCTGGGCCACCGACATCGACAATGACCACGTCGCCGCCGCCTACGCCGGTCTGATCCTGCTCCTCTCGATCTTCGGGACCGCGCTGTTCCTCATCGCGCTGCCGACGCGCGAGGAGCACCAGGCATGACCGGCATCGCGCCGGAGATCCCGCTGCGACGACGCCGCTCCGGCCGAGAGCGCCTCGTGGGGCGCGCGCTCATCTATGCCGCGGCAACACTGCTGGCCCTGTTCGTCCTCGCGCCGATCTACCTCATCGCGGTCTCGGCCTTCACGCCACGCGAGAACGCCTTCGACTATCCGCGCAGCGTCATCCCGTCCGAGGTCAGCATCGACACGATCCTGTTCTTCATCAACGCGTCGGGCGTGATGGACTCGTTCTGGCGCAGCGTCATCGTGGCGATCATCACTCTGGTGCTGAGCCTGCTCATCGGCGCGCCCGCCGGCTACGCCATCGCCCGCTACGCATTCCGCGGTCGCAGCACCTATCGGCTCACCATCCTGGCTACGCGCGCGTTTCCCATCGTCATCCTCGCCATCCCGCTGGCGGTGACCTACCGGGTGTGGGGCATCAACGACACGATCATCGGCGTGGCCTTCATGCACACCGCCCTCGCGCTGCCCTTCACCGTGCTGATCACCTCGAGCGTGTTCGTCTCGGTTCCGCGCGAGCTCGAGGAAGCCGCCCAGACCCTGGGCTGCAACCCGCTCCAGGCGTTCGTGCGGGTCTCCCTGCCACTCACGTTGCCCGGGCTGGCGGCGGCCGCCATCTTCACATGGGTCCTGTCCTGGAACGACGTCTTCGCCGCCGTCATCCTGACCATCCAGTCGTTGCAGCTGTTCGACCTGGTCTTTGCGATGACGCGGGGCGGGCCGCTGTTCAAGACCGAGTCGTTGGTGACCTATGTGTACACGCGCGGGTTCGAGGAGTTCCGCTTCGGCTATGCATCCGCGATCGCGTGGGTGCTCTTCGTGCTGATCATGGCGGTCTCTGCGATCC
>JAHWJN010000108.1 GCA_019348395.1 Chloroflexota bacterium | reverse complement strand
CCGATGCAGTGGTCGGACCGGCCGACCGGTGGCTTCAGCACGGCTCCCGAGGCAGCGCTGCCGCGCAAGCCGCTGCGCTCGGGGCCGTTCGGATACCGCGAGCTGAATGCGGAGTCGCAGCGGCAGGATCGATATTCGCTGCTCAATTGGATGGAGCGCGCGATCCGCACCCGCAAGGAGTGGCCGGAGTTCGGATGGGGCGAGTGGCAGGTGCTGGGCACGCGAACGTCGAAGGCGCTGGCGCACATCGCCACCTGGGACGGCAGCAGTGTGCTGGCGGTCCACAACTTCGGCGACGAGCCGGCGCGCGTCACCGTCCAGGTGCCGAAGGAGGCCACCGCGGGTCGCTGGCGCCACATCTTCGGGCCACTGGAGGCGGACGCTCCGGAGATGGTCGACGGCCGCCTGAGCTGTCAGCTGCCGCCGTATGGATATCACTGGTTCGGTCGACGGGAGGGCGTCTAGGTGGCCACGCCGATCATCGGCTTCCATGCCAGTCACGAGCAGTTCCGTCCGGACCGCCTGCTGCGGCTCGTGCAGGCGGCCGAGGCCGCCGGCTTCGACGCCGCGATGTGCTCCGATCACTGGGCGCCATGGAGCGAGGACCAGGGAGAGTCGGGGTTCGCCTGGTCGTGGCTGGGTGCGGCCATGGCCACCACCTCGCTGCCGTTCGGCGTGGTGAACGCCCCTGGCCAGCGCTACCACCCCGCGATCATCGCGCAGGCGGCCGCCACCCTGAACGTGATGTTCCCGGACCGGTTCTGGATCGCGGTCGGCTCGGGTCAGCTGCTCAACGAGCACATCACCGGAGAGCCCTGGCCGGTCAAGGATGACCGCAACGCCCGCCTTCGCGAGGCGGCGGACATCATGCGCCTGCTGTGGGCCGGCGAGACGGTGACCCACGCCGGACACGTGACCGTCTCCGAGGCCAGGCTGTGGACGCGGCCCGAGCGCCCTCCCATGCTCGTGGGGGCGGCGGTGACGCCGGCGACCGCCAGATGGGTCGCGGAATGGGCCGATGCGCTCATCACCGTCTGCCAGGCGCCCGAGCAGCTCGACGCGATCATCGAGGCCTTCCGCTCCAACGGCGGCGAGGGCAAGCCGATGTACCTGCAGCTGCATCTCGCCTACGCGCCCTCCGAGTCGGAGGCACGTGACGCGGCCTTCGCGCAGTGGCGGCAGAACACGCTGCCGAACAGCGTGATGACCGACCTGGCGCACCCCGCCCAGATCGCCGCCGCCGCCCAGCACGCCACTCCGGAGACGCTCGACGACGCGGTCCGCATCTCGGCCGATGTGGGGCAGCACGCGGACTGGATCCAGGGGGAGCTGGAACGCGGCTTCAGCGGGATCTTCCTCCACGAGGTCGGCCCCGATCAGGAGCGCTTCGTCGAGGTCTTCGGGCGGGAGGTGCTCCCCCGCCTGCGGTAGGCTGAGGCCGTATGGCCGACCTGACCGCGCGGGAGCGCGCGCTGCTGCCGGACTCGGCATTCGCGTACATCGACTCGTCCGGCCGCCGACGGCTGCCGATCCACGACGAGGCGCACGTCCGCAACGCCCTGGCCCGCTTCAACCGCATCATGTTCGAGGACGAAGCGGCCCGAAATCGGGCACGGACCAGGCTGCTCAGGGCGGCCAAGCGCCACGGAATCGTGCCGGTGGGGTTCATCGAGGGCCAGCTGCGACCAAGGTTGCCGACCGGCCAGCTGACGCTGCTGTTCTCGGACATCGAGGATTCGAGCGGCCTGCTGCGCGACCTCGGAGACCGATACGGCCCGACGCTCAGCGCCGTGCGGCGCATCCATCGGGCCGCGACGCGCCGGAGCGGCGGCCACGAGGTCGACGCGCGGGCGGACGAGTTCTTCGCCGTCTTCAGCGAGCCGCCGCCCGCGATCGAGGCCGCGATCACCATCCAGCGCGACATGGCGGACCACGCCTGGCCCGACCGATACGACATCCGGGTCCGCATCGGGCTCCACACCGGCCGTCCGACGCTGACCGCCACCGGGTACCAGGGTCTGTCGGTCAACACCGGGGCACGCATCGTGGCCTGCGCCAACGGCGGCCAGGTCGTGCTGTCGCGCACGACCCGGTCCGCCCTCGACGACGCGTCGCCCGTCGAGCTTCGCTCGCTCGGGTCGGTCCGGCTGCGGGGCATCGGCGACGACCACGAGCTGTTCCAGGTCGTGGCGCCGGGCCTGCGCGACGGCTTCGGTCCGCTGCGCGCCTGATCGGTCAGACGGCCGGCGTGCGGTCCGGCCGGCGGCGAAGCCCCTGGGTGATGGCATCCACCTCGCGGCTCGTCACGCCGAAGCGGCGGAGCGTGTAGCGAGCCATCTGGACCGCGAGCTCGCGTTCTCCCTCGACGGTCTGGCTCGCGCCCCGCTCCAGGAGTCGATCAGCCTCCTCCGGCGTCTCGACGCGCGCGACGATCTCGATGCGGGGATTGACGCGCCGGGCGTACTCGACGGCGAACTCGGCGGAGGGCGGGTCATAGGCGGCGAAGACGAGGACCCGCGCCCGACGGATCTCGGCATGCTCGAGCAGGTGCTCGTCCGCGATGTCGCCATACAGCGCGTGGATGCCGCGCTCGCGCAGCAGCTCGACGGTCGGTCGGTGCTCCTCGATCACCACGTAGCCGAAGTTCCGCGCCTCGAGGGCCCTGCCGACCATGCGCCCGACCCGGCCCCAGCCGCACAGCACCGCGTGCCCGTGCATCGGCTCGAGCTCCGGCACCGGCCGTGCGAGCCGGCCTCCACCCCGATCGAAAATTCGGTGAATCGCAGGATGGCCCTTGAGCCAGCGATCCGCCGGGTCGACGAGGGCGAAGATGAGCGGGTTGAGGGTGATCGAGATGATCGCGCCGGCCACGACGAGCTGATAGGCATCGATCGGAAGCAGCCCCTGCGTGACCCCGGCCGTGGCGAGGATGAAGCTGAACTCGCCGATCTGCGCCAGCCCGGCTGCGACGATGAGCCCGGTACGAAGCGGGTATCCCAACAGCGCGACGATGACGAGCTTGGTGACGTACTTCCCGACGACGATGAAGAGCACGACGGCGATGACGGAGACGACGTTCTGGACCAGGTACGTCGGGTCGACCAGCATCCCGACCGAGACGAAGAACAGCACGGCGAACGCGTCGCGCAGCGGAAGCGCATCGGCCGCCGCCTTGTGGGACAGATCGGTCTCGCTGATGATCGCGCCCGCGAGGAAGGCGCCGAGGGCGAGGCTGACGTCGAATACGGTGGCCGACACGAACGCAAGGCCGATGGCGATGGCCAGCACGGCGAGGGTGAACATCTCCTGTGACCCCTCGCGCGCGACGTGAACGAGGAGCCAGGGAACGATCCTGCCCCCGACGAGAATCATGAGCGCGGCAAGCACGATGGCCTTGACGATCGCTTCCGCGAGTGGGATGAGGATCGACGTCTCGTCGGCGACCGGGCCGGCCGCCACCATCGCGAAGCTCGGGAGGAGGACGAGGACGAGGACGGTGAAGATGTCCTCGACGATGAGCCAGCCGAGCGCGGCCCGCCCGTGGATCGTCTCGAGCGCGTTGCGCTGGATGAGGGCCCGCAGGAGCACGACCGTGCTGGCAACCGACAGCGAGAGGCCGAGTACCACGCCAGCCGCGATGCCCCATCCCAGCAGAGAGGCCAGGCCGACGCCGAGCACCGTGGCCACAGCGATCTGGATGAGCGCTCCCGGCACGGCGATCCCGCGCACCGCGAGCAGGTCGCGGAAGCTGAAGTGGATGCCGACGCCAAACATCAGCAGGATCACGCCGATCTCGGCCAGCTCGGTGGCGATCTGCTGGTCGGCGAACAGGCCGGGCGTGAAGGGCCCGATCGCGACTCCGGCCACGAGGTACCCGACGATCGACGGCAGGCGCAGCCGTCGTGCCACCAGCCCTGCGAGAAACGCGGCGCTCAGTCCGAGAGCGATCGTCGTGATGAGGTCGCCGCCGGGCTCCAAGCGCAACTCCCGAGTGGGCGCAACGCCGGTGGCGGGGGCCGCGTTATGCGGCGCTGCTCAGCTGACTGCGGGTGGAGAGATTGGTCGGGGCGAGAGGATTTGAACCTCCGACCTCGTCGTCCCGAACGACGCGCGCTACCAAGCTGCGCCACGCCCCGACCGGAGGCCCGCATCGTAGCAGGCTGTACGCGCACGGTCCATCCGACGGGCCGCAGTCGGCTCCGCGGGCGCTCGCGAGGCCACGTGCACGTATTCCGCGATCCGTGCACATTATCAGCGCTTGTTGGCGCCGCCCGCCCGATGACCTCGTTGTAGCGTGCACGAATGACGAGATTACGCCGAGCTTCCCCGCGCTTCCCCGCGATTCACGGTGCCGGAGGCCGGATAACGTGCACAGATCGCCGATTGGCATGACGAGCGAGGCGACCTGCCAGGCGCAAGGGCACACACAAATGTCCCGAAGGAACCGCGGCGATCGTTGAGGTGATCTCGGACCGGCCAACTGCCCCTTCGGGACGCTTCCAGCATGCCGTCCAAGACGGCGTCGAATCAATCCCACTTATCCACGAAGTCCGATACGATGCGCGGAGTTATCCACATCGAATCCCACGCCGAGGATCACCCGATGCACGCCGCCCGTCGTCGAACCCTCACCATCCTGGTCATGATCGGCCTCTCGCTGCTCTGGGCCGCGGCCGCCTTCGCGGTCGGCACCGTGCCCGCGCGCGCGGGATCCGGCCACGTCGTGCACATCGAGAACTTCGCCTATGCGCCGGCCGAGCTGACCATCGAGG
>JAHWJN010000107.1 GCA_019348395.1 Chloroflexota bacterium | reverse complement strand
CCCCCTGCACGACGGAAGGGCGGCTGCCCATGCAGCCGCCCGTCGTCTGCCCTGTCGCCCACCACCCCCGAGCCACCCCCCCGAGAGCGCCGCCCGCGACCCCCCCGGCGCGCCCACTCGCGCGCAGGCGAGGTGCCCCCGCGTCTCGCGGCCGGCCTCGAGCTGATGGGCGAGTACGAGGGCTCGGGCTTCAAGGAGGCGCCGTACATCGCCCGGCGCGGCGACGGCCAGACGATCCAGCTCACCCGGCTGCTGCACCTGGTCGCCGAGGCCGCCGACGGCCGGCGCGACCCGCAGGCCATGGCCGAGCAGGTCAGCGAGGCCTACGGCAAGACCGTCAGCGCCGACAACATCCGCCACCTGGTCGACGCCAAGCTGCGGCCGCTCGGCGTGCTCACGGCCGCCGACGGGTCGAGCTTCATCGCCTCCGCCAGCATGTCGCGGTAGAAGACCATGTGGAGGTTCTCGTCGGCCGCGATCCGATTCATGATCTTGTCGGCCACCGGATCGGACGAGTAGCGTCCCGTGTTGCGGTGGCTGATGCGGGTGGCAAGCTCCTGGAAGGCGACGTAGGCCAGTCCGCGGAGCACGTTGCCCCCGTCGTCGTGGTCGTACGCCGTCTGCAGCTGGTTCATGCGACCGCGCTCGAGCGCGTACGGATCGATGTTGCGGGTGACGACCAGGTAGTCCCGCAGCACGATCGCGTGGCGACCCTCCTCGGCGGTCCATCGGTTCACCCAGTTGATCCAGGCCCCGTCACCCTTGCCGAACATGCGGTGGATCTCGCGGTGGTAGCTGGGGAGGTTGTCCTCGGTCAGCAGGTTGACCTCGAAGGCGATCTGGGCCACGCCGCTGATCCGCGGCTGGTCGGGCGTCCAGGGCTCCTTGTCGTAGTCACGCCCCACCGAATACGGAATGTAGTCGTGCGGGAACCACTCCTTCGCCATCCCGAGATGACGGTTGAGGAAGCGTTCGGCAGCCGGCTCGAGCTCGGTGAGCAGGTCGCGCGGCGGGGTAAAGGTCGAGTTGGTCATGGGTGCTCCGGGAACGAATACGCAGGTAGTCCCCCCATCCTCGCATGAACCGGACCAGCCTGCCCGATCCGGGCATGGCCGGCGTCAGACGGCGCGTTCGTCCCGGCCGGTGATCCCGACTTCCTCGAGTGCCCGCGCGAATCCATCGATGTCGTCCACCGTCACGGTGAGCGCCTCCATCGCGCCGCCACGCACGTACCGGGTCGGAACCCGGTCGCGGAAGCAGAGGCACACCCCGCCGTGCGTGCTGGTGCCGAACGTGAATCCATGGTCCGCGACTGACGCCCGTGGACCGATCGATCGCCACCAGCGATACGGCCCGGTGATCCGATAGCCGCAGACGTTGTCGAGCCGCGTCTCGAGGGCCAGCCGTCCGAAGGCGGCACGCAGCCTTCCGTCGGCCGTGAGCTCGACCTGGGAACGGCCGGGACCGACGCCGATGAGCCGGAGCAGCCAGCGCCACGGCAGGGCGGGAGGTCGGAGTGGAAAGGAGCGCGCCATGTCCCCGGTACGGCCGGCCGGCGTCACCGGTTCAGCGCGTCCTCAGGGGTACAGGCCCCGGAGCGTCGTCGCCTCCGCCACGCGCGAGACCGCGAGCATCATTCCGGCCGCCCGCAGGTCGACGCGTTCGGCCTCGGCCATGGCCTGCACGGCCGCCATGGCCTCGTCCATGATCCGGTCCAGCTCGGCAGTGATCTCGGCCTCGGCCCAGAAGAACGCCTGCATGTCCTGCACCCATTCGAAGTAGCCGAGGATCGTCGCCCCGGCCGTGCAGAGGATGTCGGGGATCAGCGTGATGCCGGCATCGGAGAGGACCCGGTCCGCCGCCGAGGTGGTCGCGCCGTTCGCCGCCTCGGCCACGATTCCCGCCCGAACAGTGGCCGCGTTGTCGGCCGTGATCTCGTTCTGCAGGCCGGCCGGTACCAGGACGTCGCACTCGAGCTCGAAGAGCTCGGCCTTCGTCATCGGCTCGGTCTCGGGCATGCCGCCCACCGCGTCGTGTTCCCGCATCCAGTCGATCGCGCGTCCGACATGGATGCCGCCGGGATTGCCCACGGCCGCGCGGTCGTCCGCGATGGCGATGACCCGCGCCCCCGCGCGGTCGAGCTCCTCGGCGACGGTCATGCCGACACGCCCAAAGCCCTGGATCGCGACCCGTGCGCCGTCGAGCGAGAGGCCCCGCGAGGCCGCGGCCGCCACGATGCAGCGCAGGGCGCCGCGGGCGGTGGCGCTGCGCCGGCCGCGGGTGCCACCGACCGCCATCGGCTTGCCGATCACCGACGCAGCCCGGGTGTAGCCGTGGTGCATCGACAGGGTGTCCATCATCCACGCCATCGTCTGGGAGCCGGTGTTGACGTCGGGGGAGGGGATGTCGCGCTCGGGCCCGATGAGAATGCCGATCTCCGTCGTGTAGCGCCGCGTCAGGCCCTGCCGCTCGTTCGTGCTCAGGCGCCGAGGATCGACGCGCACGCCGCCCGCCGCCCCGCCGAACGGGATCTTCACCAGCGCGGCCTTCCACGTGTTCAGCATGGCGAGTGCCCGGACATCGTCGAGGTCGAGCTTCGGGACGTAGCGAATGCCGCCGTTGGCCGGACCGCGATTGACGTTGTGGTGGACCCGATAGCCGGTGTACACCTCCACGCGCCCGTCGTCGTGCGTGACCGGGAAGCTGACCGCCAGCTCGCGCTTGGGAACCCGCAGCACCTTGTGCATTCCCGGATCGAGCCCGAGGCGGCGTGCCGCGTCGTCGAGCTCCCCCTGCGCGTTGGCCCAGATGCCGTTCGTCGTGGTGGCGTGAGGCTGTGACGGTGCCATGGCCATAGGCTACGCCCCCGGGCAACCGCCGCGGTGGCAACATGGACCGGCAACCGCAAACCCCGACGCGCCGGCGGCCCACGATGCCGAACCGACGCCTCACGCAACCGAAGGAGGGCACCGATGGCGCGGCGCGTCATGACCGTCTCCGGACCGATCCCGCCGGAGAAGCTCGGCTTCACCCTTCCCCACGAGCACGCCGGCATTGCGCTCTGGCACGTGGACCGGCGCTGGGACTACTGGGAGCTGACCCCGGACGACGACCTGATCATCGAGGAACTGCGCGACTTCCGGCGGCGCGGCGGCGGGTCCATCGTGGACCTCACCCTCGACGGGGTCGGCCGCGACCCGCATCGGCTTCGACGCCTGGCGAGCGCCACCGGCCTGAACGTGATCATGGGCGCGGGCTGGTACCGCGGCGCGCACTACCCGGCCGAGGCGCTCATCGACCGGCGGAGCGTGGACGATCTTGCCCGGCAGATCATCGGCGAATTCGAGCAGGGGGTCGCGGACACCGGCATCCGGCCGGGCATCATCGGCGAGATCGGCACGGACAAGCCGTGGGTCAGCGCATTGGAGGAGCGAGTTCATCGGGCGGCGGCGCGGGCCGCGACGGCCACTGGCATGGCGATCACCACCCACGGTGTCCAGTCACCGGTCGGCCTTGCACAGCTGCGGATCTTCACCGACGAGGGGGTGGACCCCGCCCGCGTGGTCATCGGTCACGCCGATTCCTATCCGAACCTGGACTACTACCTGGAGGTGCTCGCCAGCGGGGCGAACCTGCAGTTCGACTTCCTCGGCCACCGGTTCGCGACCGAGGAGGCGCTCGAGCCGCGGCTCATCGAGATGATCGTGGAGCTGCTGGAGCGCGGCTTCGCGCCGCAGATGCTCCTCTCCCAGGACGTGTGCCACAACCGGCAGCTCAAGGCGTACGGCGGCTTCGGCTACGTGTACCTGCAGCAGCACTTCCTGCCGAGCCTGCGCACCGCGGCGGTGGGGGAGGGGGAGATCCAGACGATGACGGTCGAGAACCCCGCCCGCCTCCTCGCCATCCCGTGACCGCTGATGCCGATCTATCGAGCATGGTGGCGCCTGAAGTCAGCGCTCCGGCGCGGTATGCCCGATGCGTCGGGCAGCCAGTCACCGCAACGGGTCGATGACGGGGTTCCCGTGCATCTGCGCCCGATAGATCGGGGGAATCGTTACCTCACCAGTCGTTCTGCGTCGCGCTGCCCGATGTATCGGGCAGCGGCACCGTCGGACCGTGCCTGAGCCGCGCGATCCGATCGGCGACCTGAAGCGGATCGGCTTCCTGCTGGAGGCCGCCCAGGAGCCGAGCTACCGGGTTCGCGCCTTCCGCACCGCCGCGGCCACCCTTGCTGGCCTCGGCGCGGAGCAGGTCGCCAGCCGGGCGGCGGCCGGCACGCTGCGCGACCTGCCGGGAATCGGCGAGGTGACCGAGCGCACGATCCTCGAGAGCCTCCGCGGCGAGGAGCCGGTCTACCTGCGCCGGTTGGAGGCGACCGGCGGGCGGCCGCTGGACGAGGGAGCGGGCGCGCTGCGGGCCGTATTGCGCGGCGATCTCCACGCCCATACGCTCGCCTCCGACGGCGGGGCGACCACCCGCGAGATGGCCGAGACGGCCATCGAGCTCGGCCACCGGTACCTCGTCATCAGTGACCATTCGCCTCGCCTCACCGTGGCCAACGGCCTGTCGCCGGAGCGGCTGCGGGACCAGCTCGACGAGATCGCGGCGCTCAACGCGGAGCTGGCGCCGTTCCGGATCCTGACCGGCATCGAGGTCGACATCAACGAGGACGGCTCGGTCGACCTCGAGGCGTGGCGGCACGACGGCTCGGGGTGGAGGCAGGCCGGCGAGGACCTCGAGGTCGTGCCCGCCGGTGGCAATCGCTTCGACGTC
>JAHWJN010000106.1 GCA_019348395.1 Chloroflexota bacterium | reverse complement strand
ACGAGCCCGTGCTCGAGACGACGGTGGCGATGCTCCTGCTCATCGTGTTCGGCATCAAGGCCGCGATCTTCCCGCTCTTCTTCTGGCTGCCCGCCAGCTACCACACCCCGCCGGTGGTGGTCAGCGCGATCTTCGCCGGCCTCCTCACCAAGGTCGGCGTCTATGCGCTGATCCGAACCTTCACCCTGCTCTTCGTGGACGACGTCGGGTTCACGCACGGCCTGCTGCTCGCGATCGCCGGCCTGACCATGGTGGTCGGAGCGGTCGGTGCCGTTACGCAGCAGGACCTGCGCCGCACGTTCAGCTTCCTCGTCATCAGCGCGGTTGGGTACATGGTGATGGGGCTCGGCCTGTTCACCGCCGTCGCCATCGGCGCTGCGCTGTTCTACATGTTCCAGGACGCGATCGCCAAGACCGTGCTGTTCCTGGTGAGTGGGCTCGTGCGGCGCGTGGGGGGCAGCTTCCGGCTGGAGCATCTCGGCGGGCTGTACCGCACGAATCCACTCCTTGCCGGGCTCTTCCTCCTGCCCGCGCTGTCGCTGGCCGGCATCCCGCCGATGTCCGGCTTCGTTGCGAAGATCGGGCTCGTCGACGCGGGCCTCGCCGGCGAGCAGTACTTCGTCGTCGGGCTGGCTCTGCTGGCCAGCGTGGTCACGCTGCTCGCCGTGGGCGTGGCGTGGGCTGAAGCGTTCTGGAAGGCGGCCCCGGAGGGCGCGAGCGTCGATCTCGAGGAATACCGCGCCCGCTCGCGGGCGGACCGCATGAGCATGTTCGCGCCGGTGATCGTGCTCGTCGTGGTCGTCGTCGGCCTCGGACTCGGGGCACAGCCCGTGCTCGAGCTCGCACTGGACGCCGGCGAACAGCTGATGGAGCCGGACGCCTACCTCGACGCCGTGCTCGGAGCTGACCGATGACCTCTCTGCTGCTCAACCTCGTGCTCGCATTGACGTGGGGCGCCATGACCGGCAGCTTCGCGGTCGAGAACCTGGTCATCGGGTTCGCGATCGGCTTCCTCGTGCTCTACGTCGCGCAGCGCCGCGGCGGACGCGCGCCGTATGCCACTCGGGTGCTGGAGGTGCTCGGCTTCGTCGGGTTCTACCTGTGGGAGCTGCTGCTCGCGAACCTGCGGGTCGCGCATGACGTCCTCTCGCCCCGACCGATGAGCCGGCCGGGCATCATCGCCATCAGGCTCGACTCGCGGACGGACGCGGAGATCACGCTCTTCGCGAACCTGCTGACCATGACGCCCGGGGACCTCAGCATCGACGTCTCGACCGATCGCAAGGTCCTCTATGTCCACAGCCTCTACCTGTTCGACATCGAGGAGGCGCGAGCCGAGATCGAGGAGGGGTTCGAGGCTCGGGTGCTCAAGGTGATGCGCTGATGGATACGCTGGGCTTCCTGGACGCCGTGGTCCACGTCTGTCTCGGTGTGCTGAGCGTGGCGCTCGGCCTGGCGCTGCTGCGCCTGGTGCGCGGGCCGACCCTGCCGGACCGGGTGGTAGCGCTCGAGCTGTTGGCCACGATCTTCTTGGGCGTCGTCGCCGCGCACTCCATCGCAAGTCGCGAGCCGGTGTTCCTGGACGTGGCGATCGTGCTGGCGCTCGTCGGCTTCCTGGGCGCGATCGCATTCGAGCGCTTCATCAGCCAGGGGACCGCCCGATGATCAACCTCCTCGTCGCGGCCGTGGTCGTCACCGGCACCACCTTCATCCTGCTCGCTGCCATCGGTGTGGTCCGGATGCCCGATGTCTACACGCGGATGCAGGTCTCCACCAAGGGCGCCTCGCTCGGAGCCGGCTGCGTGCTCCTTGCCGTGCCGGTCTTCTTCGGTGACGTGGCGATCGGGGTTCGGGCGCTGCTGATCATCATCTTCATCTTCCTGACCACGCCGATCTCGGCGCACATGCTGGCCCGCGCCGCCTACATCGTCGGCGTGCCGCTGTGGGAGGGAAGCGTGACCGACGAGCTGAGGGGCCGATACGACCGGGTCACGGGTGAGCTTGCCAGCCCGGACGAGGAGGAGGGGCCGGCCGGCACGGCGTAGCCCTCCGCCGTCTCGTCCGGTCCTGAGCCCATGCCGCAGCGGGCTGGACGAGAGATGCCCCTCCCCGACGGATCAGGGAGGGGCATCCTGCTTCGACGAAGCCGGGTCGGTCTATTCGCCGCCCGGCGTCACCTCCACCTCGCCCTTGGTGAAGCCCTCGCCGGTAGTGTCCTCCTCGATGCCCTCGAGCGCCGCCTCGGCCAGATCGGTCCGATAGGCGTCATCCGGTGGCTCCTCGGCGATGATCTCCGAGTCGAGGCTGATGTCCACGGTCTGCTGCCAGAGCGACTCGTCCATGACGCCGATTCCGTCCGGCGAGGGCCAGATCAGCGGGTTGATCTCGTTCATCATCCAGCGCTGGTGGCCGTCGCCGAGGGTCGAACCCGCGGCGGTGGTGTAGCCGACGCAGTCGTCGGGATTCTCACGGCAGTGAATCCAGCCGCGGAAGCTGGCGCGCAGGAATCGCTCGGCGATGTCCTCGTTGCCCTCCTCGGCGAGCCAGCTGGCCCGCGCGAAGATCGCGTCCTGGAGCATGGCCGTCCCGACCTCGTTGTAGTCGATGACGTTCATGTCCTCCGGCTGGTAGAGCTCGCCGGTCTCGGGGTTCTCCGCCTCGAGCACCTGCGCGTACTCGTTGTAGGTCATCGCCTCGGCCGCGTCGATCTCTCGGTTCAGGAACGCGACCATGTCAAAGTTCTGGGTGACCATCTCGAAGTCCTCGCCCGGCTCGAGCCCGGCCTGCCGGGCAGCCGCAACGACCTCGAACTCGTTGCCGAAACCCCAGGCGCCGACTCGCTTGCCCTCCCAGTCCTCCGGCGAGGTGATTCCGCTGTCGGCCCAACTGACCTCCACCGTGCCGGAGCGTTGGAAGACCTGGGCGATGTTCACGAGGTCGGAGCCCTGCTCGCGGGCCTCCAGCACCTTCGGCACCCAGCTGATGGTGAACTCGGGCCCGTCCGGGGCGGACCCGGCCTGCTGCGGGATCACGTCCGGGCCGCCGGGGATGATGGTGACGTCGAGGTTCTCGTCCTCGTAGTAGCCGAGCTCCTGCGCGGCGAAGTAGCCCGCGAACTGCGCCTGCGGCGCCCACTGCAGCTGGAGCGAGACCGATGCCGGCTCCCCGCCATTCCCTCCGTTGCCGTCGTCGCCACCGGTGGCGTCAGTCGTCTGCTGGGCCGTGCCACAGGCCGCCAGGACGAGCGCCGCGCCGGCCGCGACGCTCAACCAGATCCGGGATCGCTTCATCCGCTTCGGCTCCTCACTCGTGTGCTCGGGGGTTCCCGATGATCGGCCGATTCTACGGACTCGCTTCGCGGTGCGACGTGGTTATCCACACCGATTTTTCAGCCGGCGTCGCCTCGGACGGAGGGGTGCCAGGGGATCAGCCAGCGCTCCAGCGCAACGACGACCAGGTAGAACGCGATGCCGGACACGGCGCCGAGCAGGATCGCCGCCCAGGTCACGTCGAAGCGCAGGGCGGACGCGGACTGCACCACCACCCGACCGATGACGCCCGAAGCGCCGCCGAAGTACTCGCCCACGATGGCACCGATGAGGCTGAGGGTCGTCGCCACCTTGAGCGCGGTCAGGAAGAAGGGCAAGGCGTTCGGGATCCGGACCTTGCGCAGCACGGTCCACTCGCTGGCGGCGTACGAGCGCATCAGCTCGAGGGCGGCCGGCTCCACCTGGGTCAGGCCACGGGTGACGTTGATCATCACCGGGAAGAAGACCAGCAGCGCGGCGATCATCATCTTCGACAGCGGGTTCGTCACGCCGAACCACGCGTTGAAGATCGGGGCGATGGCGATGATCGGGATGGCGTTGGCGGCGATGGCGACGGGCAGCACCGCGTCCCGCGCGTTCGCCCAGCGAGATACGCCGAAGGCCACGATCAGCCCGACGGTGGTGCCGATGAGCAGTCCGCCGACGGCCTCGAACAGCGTGACCCGGGCGGCGTTGAACAGCGGCCAGCGCCCGGCTCCCCAGTTCTCGACCAGCGCTGCGCCGATGGCGCTCGGCGGCGGCATGATCCTCGGCTCGGGAACGCCGGCCGCCGCCAGCTCCCATAGCAGGAGGACCGAGGCGAAGGTGACGAGGGCGGGGACGTAGTAGCGCAGCGCGCCGACCAGCCGCGCCGCCCGGTCGGGGCGTGGCGGCAGCGGGACGCCGACCGACGGCGCGGCGGCGGTCACCCGATGCCGCCCTCGGCCGCGAGGCGCTGCTCGGAGGCGCCACCACCGACATCGTCGCCGCCGTCGAGCCCGCCGCCGGCGCGGAGCGCCTCGCGGACCTCGGTGACGAGCCGGAAATAGCGCGGATCCTCGCGGGTGTCCTCGTTGCGGGGATGGGGCAGCGGTACGTCGACCAGGCGCGTGATGCGACCCGGCCGGGCGCTCATCACCACCACCCGCGTCGACAGGAAGACCGCCTCGGGGATCGAGTGCGTGACGAACACGATGGTCGTGCCGGTCTGCTGCCAGATGCGCAGGACCTCGGTGTTCATCCGCTCGCGCGTCATCTCGTCGAGGGCGCCGAACGGCTCGTCCATGAGCAGGATCGACGGTTGCAGTGCCAGCGCGCGGGCGATCGCCACCCGTTGCTGCATGCCGCCCGACAGCTGGTACGGGTGGTGCTGTCGGAAGTCCCCGAGCTCCACGAGCTCGAGCATCTCGCGGGCGCGGGAGTCGCGCTCCGATCGGTCCATGCCGAGCAGCTCGAGCGGCAGCTTGACGTTGTCCTCGACGGTGCGCCACTCAAAGAGCACCG
>JAHWJN010000105.1 GCA_019348395.1 Chloroflexota bacterium | reverse complement strand
CCCCAGCATCTACCTGCTCGGCGAGCGTGCCCATGGCGAGGTTCTCTCGATCGCCTTCGCCGGCGACGAGCAGCACCAGGACGCCGGCGGCAAGATCATCCATGCCGCCCCGAACACCACCTCGCTCATCACGAGCAAGTCCATCTCGAAGGGCACCGGCCGCACCAGCTACCGCGGGCTCATCAAGGTGTATCCCGGCTGCGAGAAGTCGAAGTCGACCGTCCGCTGCGACGCGCTCATCCTCGACGAGCAGGCCCGATCCGACACGTACCCGTACATGGAGATCGACGAGGAGGACGTCACCATCGGCCACGAGGCGACCGTCTCGAAGGTCGGCTCCGAGCAGCTCTTCTACCTGATGAGCCGCGGACTGTCCGAGGCCGAGGCAAGCGCCATGATCGTGAACGGCTTCATCGAGCCGATCGTGAAGGAGCTGCCGATGGAGTACGCGGTCGAGATGAACCGTCTCATCCAGCTCCAGATGGAGGGCGCGGTCGGGTGACCACGTCCGTTGCCACCGCCCAGACACTCGATGCCGAGGCGATCTCGCGCATCAGCGACCATCTCGACGAGGCGGACTGGCTGCGCTCCCTGCGCGGCGAGTGGTGGGCCCGCGCGAGCGCGACCCCACCCCCGACGGGCGACGAGGAGGAGTGGCGCCGGACCGATCTCGCGCCGCTCCCGCGTCAGGGCGAGCTGCTCGTCGACGCGCCCGAGGTCGCGATCTCGCTGCCCGGCGGAGCCGCCGAGGCCGGCGTGGTCGTCTCCGACCTGCGGGCCGCGGTGCGTGACCACCCGGACCTGGTGCAGCGCTGGCTCGGCCGGTCCCAGGGCCAGGCGTCGCACGCTCACTTCTGGGCGCTGGCGCAGGCCGGATGGACCGGCGGCCTGTTCGTCCACGTGCCGCGTGGCGTGGCCGTCGACGGCACCATCGTCGCGCGCACCGTCCTCGACCGAAACGACGTCACCTATCTGCCGATCACGCTCGTGGTGGCCGAGGAGGGGAGCAGCGTCACGGTCCTCGACGAGGTCGTGTCACCCGATGGCGGCGCCGCGTGGTACGGCGGGATCGTGGAGATTCGCGCCGAGCAGGCCGCCCACGTCCGGTACGCCAACCTGCAGCAGCTCGGCGACGCGGCCTGGAACATCGGCGCCCAGCGGGTCGTGGTCGGGCAGGACGCCACGGTCACGACGCTGAACGCCGAGGTCGGCTCGCGCGTCACGAAGCTCGGGCTCGACGTGGACATGAGCGGCAAAGGCGGCACGTCGCGGCTGCTCGGCATGCTCGCGGCGGGCGACGACCAGCACATCGACATCAATGCCCACCAGGGCCTCGCCGCCGATCACACGACCAGCGACCTGCTCTACCTGTCGGCCCTCTACGATCGGGCGCGCGCCGCGTTCTACGGAGTGACCACGGTCGAGGTCGGGACGAAGCAGACGGCCAGCTACCAGGAGTGCCGCAACCTGCTGCTCTCTCCGAAGGCCGGCGCCGAGCCGATCCCGGTCCTGGAGATCATGGCCAACGACATCCTGCGCTGCGGTCACGGGGCGACGGCGGGCGCCATCGACCCGGCCCAACTGTTCTATGCGCAGTCCCGGGGACTCGATCCCGACGCCGCCGAGCGGATGATCGTTCGGGGATTCTTCGAGCAGGTGGTGGCGCAGATCGGCGACGTGGCGATCCGCGAGCGGGTGCTCGCGGCGCTGGCGCGGCGCATCGGCTCGACGGAGGGGATGGCGTGACCGCCATCCGGCAGCCGGCCGGCGGGTTCGTCACCGTCGCTCGCGCGGGCGACGTCGAGCCCGGCACGGTCCGCGTCATCGAGGTCGACGGACGCTCCCTGTGCCTCGGCCTGACCGAGGACGGCGAGTGGGGCGCGATCGACAACGTCTGCACGCATGACGGCGGGACGCTCGGCGAAGGGGAGCTGGACGACACCGGCGTCGAGTGCCCTCGCCACGGCGCCCGCTTCGACCTCTTCACCGGCCGGGTGCTGGCCCTTCCGGCGGTGCGGCCGGTGGCCGCCTACGAGACCGTCGTCGACGGCGACGAGATCAAGGTCAGGATCGGCGACCGATGAAGATCAGCACGCGAACCGAGTACGGCATCCGTGTCCTCGTCACGCTGGCGCGGACCGACGAGGACCCGTGCCTCTCGCTGGCCGAGATCGCGAGGCGGGAGAAGCTTCCGCACGCCTACCTCGAGCAGCTCGTCGGGGCACTCCGCCGCGCGGGCCTGGTCACCTCGACCCGAGGCGTGACCGGCGGGTACCGCCTTGCCCGCCCGGCGGCGGACATCGCCATGACCGACGCCGTGCGGGCCCTCGATGGTCCGCTGCTCGAGATGCCCTGCGCCGGCGCGGAGGACCTCGAGCACTGCGATCGGCCCCAGCCGTGCAGCGTCCACGAGATCTTCCAGCGCGTGTACGAATCGCTCAGCGCCTCGCTGGGGTCCACGACCCTGGCGGAGGTGGCCGCCACCCCCGGAGGCCCGCCGTACCCGGTGGAGGTGCGCCGCCGTCGTGCCGCCGCACACGCATCCACGACCCAGACACCCCCGCAGCAGCAAGCAAGGAACGCATGACCGACGAACTCGTGATCTCCGGGCTCGAGGTGAGCATCGGAGCAAACAAGATCCTCAAGGGCCTCGACCTGACGGTCCGCCAGGGCGAGATCCATGCCCTCATGGGCCCGAACGGGTCCGGCAAGACGAGCCTCGCCTACACGCTCATGGGCCATCCCGACTACATCGTCGACGCGGGCTCGGTGACGTGGCGTGGGCAGGACCTGCTGGCGCTGCCGCCCGACAAGCGGGCGAAGCTCGGCATCTTCCTGGCCTTCCAGTACCCGAGCGCCATCCCCGGGGTCACCGTCGCGAGCTTCCTGCGCAACATCTACAACGCCATCCACCATCCCAAGCCGGACGACGAGACGGGCGAGACCTCGATCAAGTACACCGGCATCCCGCTCGCGAAGTTCCGCAAGCTGATGGAGGAGAAGATGGCCCTCCTCAAGATGGACCCGTCGTTCGCGACGCGGTACGTCAACGAGGGCTTCTCCGGCGGCGAGAAGAAGCGGCTCGAGATGCTGCAGATGGCGATCGTCGCTCCCCAGATGGCGGTGCTCGACGAGACCGACTCGGGGCTCGACATCGACGCGCTGAAGAACGTGGCAGACGGCATCAACGCCACCCTCTCGCCGGAGATGGGGGTGCTGATGATCACCCACTACCAGCGCATGCTGAACTACGTGAAGCCCCAGTTCGTGCACGTGCTGCTCGACGGCCGCGTCGTGATGTCCGGCGGCGAGGAGCTGAGCCATCAGCTCGAGGCCAACGGGTACGACTGGGTCCGTCAGCAGGTCGGCCTGCCGGCGGGCACCGGCGACGAGGCCTCCGCGCCCGAGCCGGTGAGCTCGCACTGACCTCTGGCGGCGGGGCCGGGACGGTGGCGATCGAGCAGGCTCGGCCCGGGGTCATCGACGGATCGGCGCTCCGCGCCGACTTCCCGGTGTTCGATCGGCCCCACCGGTCCGGAGTGCGGCTCTGCTTCCTGGACTCGGCCGCGTCGGCGCCCAAGCCCCGGACGGTGATCGAGGCCGTCGCCGACACCTACGCGCATCACTACGCCAATGTCCATCGCGGCATCTACGAGCTGAGCGAGGACGCGACCGGCCGCTTCGAGGACGCGCGACGGTCGCTGGCCCGCTTCATCGGCGCGACTTCCGACCGGGAGGTCGTCTTCGTCCGCAACGCGACGGAGGCGATCAACCTCGTCGCCTACAGCTGGGGCCGATCCAACGTCGGCCCGGACGACCTTCTGCTGTCGACCGAGATGGAGCACCACGCCAACCTGGTGCCATGGCAGCAGCTTGCCGATGCCACCAGGGCGCGCCTCGAGTACGTCCGCGTCACCGATGACGGCCGGCTCGACCTGGACGACCTGCGGGCACGGATGGCGCGCGGCCCAAGGCTCGTCGCGCTCGCCCACGTCAGCAACGCGCTCGGCACGATCAACCCGGTGGCCGAGATCGCGGCCATGGCTCGCGAGGTGGGTGCCGTCACGGTCCTGGATGCCGCGCAGAGCGTGCCGCACCTGCCGGTGGACGTGGCCCGGCTGGGCGTCGACTTCGCGGCCCTGTCGGGTCACAAGATGCTCGGACCGTCCGGCATCGGCGCCCTGTGGGGGCGGCGCGAGCTGCTGGACGCGATGCCGCCCTTCATGACCGGCGGCAGCATGATCAGCCGCGTCACGCTCGAGGGGACATCCTGGAACGAGGTGCCCTGGAAGTTCGAGGCGGGCACGCCGGCCATCGCCGAGGCGGTCGGCCTGGCGGCGGCGGTGGACTACCTCGAGGGCCTCGGCATGTCCAACGTGCGGGCGCACGAGCGACTGCTGTTCGAGCGCGCCTGGTCAGCACTGGGCGAGCTCGAGGGCATTCGCCTGCTCGGCCCGGATTCGGTCGAGGAGCACGCGGGCGTGATCAGC
The DNA here is from genome assembly GCA_019348395.1 of Chloroflexota bacterium. GTDB lineage: Bacteria > Chloroflexota > Limnocylindria > QHBO01 > QHBO01 > JACDBZ01. The sequence goes on along the minus strand of JAHWJN010000105.1, from coordinate 412 downwards.
TTCGTCGTGGACGGCGTGCATCCTCACGACGTGGCCACCGTCTTCGACGCGGAGGGGGTCGCGGTCCGCGCCGGCCACCACTGCGCCCAGCCGCTCATGCATCGCTACGACCTGCCGGCCACGACCCGGGCGAGCTTCTCTGTCTTCAACGACCTCGACGACATCGAGCGACTGATCGATGCCATCGGGTCGGTGCGGCGGCTCTTCGGGACCGCGTGATGGACAACCTCTACCGTGACTTCATCCTCGAGCACTACCGCAGTCCGCACAACCAGGGCGTGCTCGACCCCCACGACCTCCAGTACGCCGACTCCAACCCGACCTGTGGTGACGAGATGAGCATGACCCTGCGCCTCGACGCCGCGAAGGAACGCGTGACCGACGTCGCATTCACGGGGCGGGGCTGTGCGAT
>JAHWJN010000104.1 GCA_019348395.1 Chloroflexota bacterium | reverse complement strand
AGTGCGGCTCGGCGATCGAGCCGGAGGGCAACGCCTTCTCGCCGGCGGGCGGTGGCGTGCTCTGTCCGGCGTGCGCCCCCGCGGCGCACGGCGCCCGGTCGGTGATGCCCGATGCCCTCAAGGTCCTGCGTCACCTCCAGCGCTCGCCGCTGATCGGCGTGCTGCGCCTGCGCCTGACCCGCCCCGTGCATCGGGAGGTGGAGCGGTTGCTCCGCGCCACCGTGTCGGCGGTGCTCGAGCGCGACCTGCGCTCGCGCGACTTTCTCGAGGAGGTGGCGGCCCGCGAGGCGGCCCTCTCGTGAAGCCCAGCGTCATCGTCGCCGTCTACAGGCTGCAGCCGCCGGTCCGCCGGCTGGCGCGCGGGCTCGTGGACCGGCTGCGGGGCTGAGGTGCGCGGCGGCATCGGCTAGACTCGACGACCCAGCCATCGGTCAACATCGGTCGCATCAGGAGAGCCGTACCCGTCGTGCCCGCCCCGAACTTCGACGTCATCGCCAGCCTCTCCAAGCGGCGGGGCTTCGTCTTCCCGTCGTCCGAGATCTACGGCGGCATGGCGGGGTTCTGGGATTACGGTCCGCTCGGCGTCGAGCTGCGCAACAACGTCAAGGCGGCCTGGTGGCGGCACATGGTCCACCTCCGGGACGACGTGGTCGGGCTCGACGCGGCGATCATCATGAACCCGCGCGTCTGGGAGGCCTCGGGCCACGTGGCGGGTTTCAGCGACCCGATGTCCGACTGCCGCAGCTGCAAGCTCCGCTTCCGTACCGATGACCTCAAGGGCCCCCCGTCCGAGATCGCCTGCCCGAACTGCGGGCAGCGCGGCACGCTCACCGAGCCGCGCCAGTTCAACCTCATGTTCGCCACGCACGTCGGGCCGGTCGAGGACTCCGCATCGGTCGCGTACCTGCGGCCGGAGACGGCCCAGGCGATGTTCGCCCAGTTCGAGAACGTGGCCACCTCAATGCGGCGCAAGCTGCCGTTCGGCATCGCGCAGATCGGGCGGAGCTTCCGCAACGAGATCACGCCGGGCAACTTCATCTTCCGGCTGCGCGAGTTCGAGCAGATGGAGATGGAGTTCTTCGTCCATCCCAGAGACGAGGACGAGTGGTTCGCCCACTGGGTGGAGGCGCGTCACCGCTGGTGGACCGATGTGCTGGGCATCGCCCCGGAGCGGCTCCGCCTTCGCCCGCACGATGCCGACGAGCTCAGCCACTACTCGAAGCAGACCACCGACATCGAGTACGAGTTCCCGATCGGCTGGTCGGAGCTCGAGGGCGTCGCCGATCGGACCGACTTCGACCTCCGGGCGCATGCGGCCGCATCGGGCAAGAAGCTCGAGGTCTTCGACGAGAAGGCCGGCGAGCACGTGGTGCCGTTCGTGATCGAGCCGGCCATGGGCGTGGACCGTGCCGTCCTCACCGTGCTGGTGGACGGGTACGCCGAGGAGCAGCTGGCGAAGGAGACGCGGGTCGTGCTCCGCATCCGGCCGGACCTCGCCCCGGTCAAGGCGGCCGTGCTGCCCCTCCTGCGCAATCGACCGGAGCTCGTCGAGCGCGCCCGGCGGCTGACCGCCGACCTGAAGCAGCAGGTCACCGCCATGTACGACGATACCGCCTCGATCGGCAAGCTCTACCGTCGCCAGGACGAGATCGGGACGCCGTACTGCGTGACGGTCGACCCCGAGTCGCTCGACGACGGCGCCGCCACCATCCGCGACCGGGACACGATGACCCAGGAGCGCGTGTCCATGGAGCTTGTCCCGCAGCGGATCGCCGAGCTCGTCGAGGGCCGTGCTCAGTGGGAGGGCATCCCGCGGGAGCCCGCCGGAGCAGGGGCGCCGTAGCGTGGACCGCTCGCCGGGACGCGTCGTGGCCGAGGGGTACGACCGCGTGGCGGACCGCTACCTGGCATGGACGATTGACGGCCCGACGCGCCTTGCCTACCTGGACCGGGTCATGGAGCTGCTGCCCGAGGGCAGCCACGTGCTGGAGCTTGGATGCGGAGCTGGCGAACCGGTCGCGCGCCGGCTGAGCGAGCGCCATCGGGTCACCGGCGTGGACCTGTCGCCCGAGCAGATCGCCCGAGCCAGGGTGAACGCACCTGACGCCGAGTTCCTGATCGGCGACATGACGCAGCTCGTGCTGGAGCCACGCTCGCTCGACGCGGTGATCGCCTTCTACTCGATCATCCACGTCCCGCGCACGATGCACACCGAGCTGCTCGCCAAGATCGCCTCGTGGCTGCGTCCGGACGGGCTGTTCGTGGCCACCATGGGTGCCGTCGCCTCGCCCGGCACCATCCAGGAGGACTGGCTCGGCGTGCCGATGTACTTCAGCCACTTCGACGCGCCCGCCAACCGCGCCATGGTGCAGCGTGCCGGGTTCGTGCTCGAGTCAACCGAGGTGGTGGAGGACGAGGAGGATGGCCGGTCGGTGCCGTTCCAGTGGATCGTGGCCCGCCGGGGCTTCGAGCCCGAGATGATGGAGCCGATTCGGTGACGACCACCGCGGACATCCGCGAAGCCCACGAGCGCGGCGACCACGAGCTCGTCCTGCGCCTGACCGATGGGGTGCTGGCGCAACGGCCGGGCGATGACGCGGCGCACGAGTTTCGCGCCCGCGCCCTCCTGGCGCTCGGCCGTCCCGAGGAGGCGGAGCGCCACGCGGCCGACGCGGTTCGGCTGGATCCCGAGGAGGTCCGCTACCGCGAGCTGCTGGCCCAGGCGCTGTCGGCGATCGGCGCGCACCGCGACGCGGCCGGCGAGTACAACCGCCTGTCGCGCGACGACCCTCACCAGACCGCATGGACCGTGGCCGAGGCCGAGGAACGCCTGGGGGCGGCACAGCCGGGCATGGGCGTCGACGCGGCTCGCCGGGCCCTGCGGCTGGCACCGAACAACGGGAGGGCCCAGCTGGCGCTGTCCAATGCCCTGGCTCGCACCGGTGACGGGCGTGGCGCCCTCCGCGCGGCGACCGTGGCCAGCGAGCTCCTGCCGAACGACCCGGAGGCCCACGAGGCGCTGGCTGATGCCAGCTGGCTGGTCGGCGAGGATGCGGCCGCCTTCGACGAGTTCCGCGCCCTCGCCGGGCAGCTGACCGGGTCGAACCGCGATCGCGTGTTGCGCAAGGTTCGAACGCTCTACCGCCGCCAGGCCGGACCGGTCGGCCGTGTTGTGGCCGCCATCGGCCCCCTCTTCCGGCTGGCCTTCGAACGCGGCTGGCTCTCGGTCGACCGATGAGGGTCAGCCTGCTCCGTGAGCGGCTGACCGCGGCACTGGCCACCGCCATGCGGACCCGCGCCGGTGACGGCGTGGCCCTCACCGCCGACCGTACCAAGGCCATGGGCGTGGCCATGGCCGGGCTGCCGGACGACGCCGAGGTGGAGGTGGATGCACTCGAGCTGTCGACGCGCGCCGCCGCCACGGTGCTCGGCTTCCACCCCGAGCACGTCCGGCGCCTCATCCGTACCGGCCGCCTTCGTGCCCGGCGCGTCGGCGGCGACTACCGCGTCCTGGTCGACGACCTCTGGCCGCTGCTGGAGGCGCGGCATCGCGAGCCGGGTCGCCGTCGGCTGCGGCCCCGCCGATGACCTTCCCGACTCCTCCGCACCTGCGCATCCTCTCGTCCGAGGAGATCGAGCCGGAGCTGCTCGACGAGCTCACCGCGCTGTGCGAGGCGGCCTTCGAGGAGTCGTTCGCCGCGGTCTGGGAGCGGGTCGGCCCGGGCATCCACGTCATCGGCTCCGACGGCAGGCGCGTGACGGCCCACGCCATGATCATCGACCGGCGGATCTACCTCGGCCACGAGCCGGACCAGGCGCTCGACGTGGGCTACGTCGAGAACGTCGCCACCTGGCCGCAGCTCCAGCGCCGCGGGCACGCGACGGCGGTCATGCGCGAGATCAACCGGCTCGTCGTCGAGGAGTACGCGCTCGGGGCGCTCGCCACCGGCTCGAACGGCTTCTACGAGCGCCTGGGATGGGAGACCTGGCGCGGCCCCACCTCCGTCCGCATGATGGACGGGCAGCGGGTCCGCTCCGCCGAGGAGGACGGTGCCGTCATGATCCTGCGCACGCCCCGGACGCCGGCCGACCTCGACATCGGCAGCCCGATCGCCATCGAGTGGCGCCCCGAGGAGCCCTGGTAGGCGCAGGACCGAGCACGGGAGAGCTTGCACGGTACAATTCGGGCTCCCCAGGAACACATGAACGAGGAGCCGATTCGCCGCATGGCCACGACCGCTCGCAAGCCCCGCACATCCGCCAGGAAGGCCAAGGGCGAGAAGCCCGGCAAGCTGATCTACCGATTCGACGAGGGCAACGCGAGCATGCGTTCGACCCTGGGCGGCAAGGGGGCGGGCCTGGCCGAGATGACGAATGCGGGGCTGCCGGTGCCGCCCGGCTTCACGATCACGACGGAGGCCTGCAACGCGTACTACGAGGCCGGCAAGGAGATGCCGCCGGGCCTGTGGGACGACGTCGTGGCCCACATGAAGCAGCTCGAGTCCGAGACCGGGAAGGGCTTCGGCGACTCGGAGAATCCGCTCCTCGTCAGCGTGCGCTCCGGCGCCGCCTTCTCCATGCCGGGGATGATGGACACCGTCCTGAATCTCGGTCTGAACCCGGATACCGTCCAGGGGCTCATTCGGCTCACCGGCAACGAGCGCTTCGCACAGGATGCCTGGCGCCGCTTCGTGGCGATGTTCGGCCGGATCGTGCTGGGTCTGAAGGCGGAGGACTTCGACGAGCCGTTCGACGAGCTCAAGGAGCACGCCGGGGCGAAGCTCGACACCGATCTGACCGCCGAGCAGCTGCGCGAGATCGGCGACCGGTTCACCGAGATCGTCAAGGACAAGACCGGGGAGGGGTTCCCGACCGATCCGTATCGGCAGCTCGAGCTCGCGGTCC
>JAHWJN010000103.1 GCA_019348395.1 Chloroflexota bacterium | reverse complement strand
CACGATCAGGTCCGAGACGCGTCCCGCCAGCGAGGCGAGGATCCGCACCCCCGGCTGTCCCTCGTCGATGGCGCGACGCAGCGCGTCGGCCGCGGCCGCCGGCTCTCGCCGGTCCAGCGCGTTGGTGATGGCGAAGACCGATGCCGGCCGGACGTCGGCGGTCAGGGCCTCCACGTCATCGGGGGTGATGGGCCGGTCGTGCGCGTACGTCGCGAGCTTCCGCAGCTCCCCGTCGGCGATCCGGGTCATCTCGCCGCGCTCGACGTCGGTCTCCCACACGGCGCCGCCGATCCGCTCGGCGAGCACCTGCGCCGCGCGCACCTCGATCGCCACGTCGAGCCGAGCGGCGTGGCGCGTGATCCAGCCACGGAGGTCGCCCCGGCGGGGCGCGGCGTGCTCCTCCACGGTGCCGTCCTTCGCCCGAACGGCGTCCGCCAGGCGCTTCAGCAGCGCCGGCGGCCGGCCCGCGTCGCGCGACGGCCGCTCGTCGACCAGCGCCAGCGCCGACCCGTCGGCAAGCTGCTCCACCAGCCCCACCAGCCGGTCGGCCGCGGCGGTGGAACGCCCGGCCGCCTTCAGTGGCTGGCGCAGCACGGCGAGATGGGTGCCGAACATGCTCATGGTGCTGGCCTCGAGGCGGGCGCGGTCGATCGCCCCCTCGTCCGGCGTCCGATCGGGGACGATCTCGATTCGCTCGCTCGCGTCGATCGACGTGGCGAAGTCGCGAAGCGCAAGGTCCAGCCCCAGGCCGTCGTCGCCATGGAGCAGGAGGATGGGTGCGCTCATGCGGGCTCCACCCTCCGCCAGCCCTCACGCAGCCGCTCCACGAGCTCGTGGACGCCGACGCCGGCAGCCTCCGCCACCTGCGCCTCCAGGGCGTGGGCCGGCCGGCGCGCCGCCTCGATGCTCGCCGCGTGCTCGGGGTGCCGGGCCTTCATGTCGTCCAGCCGCTCGTCGACGGTCACGAACTCCTGCGCCACGTGGCGGTCCGCGACCGCGACGAGCACCGACGGCCAGCCGATCGGGAACCGCTCGTCGTCGAGCAGGCACGTGATCGGGTGCGAGGCGACCGGCATCGCGAGCTCGTCGTATCCCGCCGCCTCGAGCCGGCGCGCCCCCACGATCCCGTGCTCGCCGCCGGTGCGCCGGATCTCGAGCTTGTCGATGTCGTGGAGGAGGGCCGCAGCCTCCACCAGATCGACGTCGACCGGGATCCCGGCTTCGGAGACCAGGCGTGCGGCCGCGGCGGCAACCCGGGCGACGCCCTCGGAGTGGACCACGATGCCGTCCGGCAGCCCGGCGCCGTCGAGCACGCGGCGTGCGGTGGCGCGATCGGGAACGACCATGGACCGATGCTACCCGCATGCGCGGCGCCGTGGACCGGGCGCGCGCCGAACTCCCCGAGGTCGGTCCGTCCCCGTAGGGTCACACCGTCGCTGACGATCTCGACGTCGCCGTGGAGGTCGGTGCGCAGCACGATGATCCCCGGCCGCGAAGCGAGCGTGGCCAGCGTCTCGGCGGCCGGGTGGCCGTGCTCGTTATCCTCGCCGGCCGAAATTACCGCGATTGCCGGCCGGATCGCCTCCAGCAGGGCCGGGGTCGTGGACGAGTGAGAGCCGTGATGGCCGACCTTCAGCAGGTCGACCGGCGGCAGCACCCCGCGCGCGACCAGTGCCGCTTCGATGGGGGCCTCGGCGTCCCCGGTGAGGAGGGCCGCGAACCCCCGGTGGCGAAGGACGGCGACCACCGACCCATTGTTGATGTCGCCGTCCGGGAGCGGCGCGGCGGCATCGGCCGCGGTGGGGTAGAGGATCTCCAGGGTGGTCTCCCGGTCGGCCGTCACTCGGTGCCCGGCGCGGGCCAGGTGCACCGGAATGCCAGCTCGGGCGGCATCGGTCAGGAGGCGCGTGTAGGCGGTGTTCTCGAACGGGATCCCGGCATGCAGTACGGCGCCCACGCGGAACCGGTCGAGCACCTCGATGAGGCCGGCCACGTGGTCCTGGTGCGGGTGGCTCAGCATGATCAGGTCGATCCGCCGCGCGAAGAACGGGAGGTTGGCGCCGAGCCGTCGCAACGTCAGCTCGGGGTCCGGACCGCCGTCGACGAGCACCGTCGAGCCACCCGGCGTCTCCACCAGGATCGCGTCGCCCTGGCCGACATCGAGCACGGTGACGTGGAGCTGGCCGTCCGGCTGCGAGGCGAGCGTGATCGCCAGCAGCAGGGCCAGCATGGCGGCGAACGCCACGCGAGGTCGCAGAACGGCGGCCAGTCCCGCGAGGGCCCCGCTCATCGCCTCGTCAGGCACGGTTCGACGGTCGGCCGGTTCGTCCTCGCGCAGCGCCCACCAGGCGAGGCCGAGGACCGGCAGCCAGGCGGCGGCAAGCGGCGGCGGCACCTTGACCTCGATGGCGGCACCGGGAACGGCCGCGGCCACGGCTCCGACCCCGATCATGGCGCGCAGCAGCAACCACGCCGGTCCGCCAGCGAGCCACGAGAGTGCGTCCCCGATCGGCGAGGCACCCGCCGCCTCCGCAACGACGCCGAGCACCGCGGCGACGGCGGTGAAGAGCATGACGAGCGGCACGATCGGCACCACCAGCACGTTCGCCAGTGGCGCGACCATGGAGACGCGCTCGAAGTTGACCAGCACGACGGGCAGCGTCGTAAGCTGTGCCGCGAGCGTCAGTGCCACCGGTTCGCGGATCCAGGATGGCCACCGTTCCAGACGCGACCCGATCGGCCGCCCGAACCAGATGAGCCCCGCCGTGGCCAGCAGCGACAGCTGAAAGCCGACGTCCCACAGCACCGCCGGCGCGGCGACGAGCATGACGAGTGCCGCGAGGCCGAGGGCGGATGCCGCATGTGCGCGCGAGCCGGCGAAGCGCCCGACGAGCAGGGCGCCGGCCATCAGTGCGGCGCGCATCACCGACGGGCTCGCCCCGGTCAGCACCACGTATCCCGCCACGCTCAGCGTGGCGACGGCCGCGGTGAGCCACCGGCCGCCGGGACGGCGTTCAAGGGGTCGGAGCATGGCGCCGACCAGGGCGACCACGATCGCGATGTTCCACCCCGAGATCGCGACCACGTGAGTCAACCCGGCCGTTGCGAAGTCGTCAGACACCTCCGGGGCGATCGAGCTGCGCACCCCGAGCAGGATCCCGGCGCCGAGCGCCGCCTCCGGCTCGGGAACGACGGCCGTGATCCCGCCGAGGAGCGTTGACCGCAGCGTGGCCAGCAGCGCGCCGGCTCCCTGCGGCGCGGCGGCGATCTCGGCGTGTCGAGCCCGCGCAATGCCGCCGATCCCCTGACGCGACAGGTACTCCCGGTAGGCGAAGCCGTCGAAGTCCTCGGCGAGCTCGACACGCCCGCGCAGCGCGAGCCGGGCGCCACTGCGCACGTCCATGCCGCGCGGCAGCCAGACGAGCAGCCGGTCGACGACGGTCACGGCGCGCCCACCGCGGACGGTGGCGAGGTCGCCGAGCACGAGCTGGATCCGATCGGCCCGCGGACGCGGATCGTCGACCACCGTGCCCGCGATGTCGTGCTCGGCACCGTCCACCAGCGAGGCCACGCTCACGGTCCCGACCGGTGACGCCGAAGCCGGAACGTGGCGCCACGCGCCGAGCGCCATGCCCCCGACCAGCATGGCGCCCAGCAGCGCGGCCGCGGCCGCGCGTCCGCCGGCGACGGCCAGCAGGCACCCCGCCACCGTCGCAACTGCGGCGGCAAGCGGAGAAACGGCAACGCCGAAGTCGGCCGCCAGGATGCCGAACGCCACGCCCGCAAGCGCGGCAGGCATGGCCCAGGGCGCCGCGCCCATGGTCGGGCCGCAGGCTCCGGATCAGCCGGCGGTCGCCAGCTCCCGGATGTCCTCGAGCTGACCCCGATGGATCACTCCCCGCTGGACCACGTCGTCGAGCGAGGTGAACGGTCGCTCCTGGCGCGCTGCCACGATCTTCTGGACCGTCACCGGTCCGATGCCGGGGAGCGCCTCCAGCTCCTCCGGCGATGCCGTGTTGAGGTCGACCCGGCTGCCACCGGTCGATGTTTCGCCGCTCGCCACCGCGGGGGCGCCGGCGTCGCTTGCCGCAGGCCGACCGGCGGCAGCCTCGCCGAGTCGAGGGACGCGGACCTGCTCGCCGTCGCCGAGGCGCTGGGCGAGGTTCAGCGACGAGGCTGCCGCGTCGAGGTCGGCATCGGAGGCGTACCCTCCGGCCGCCGCGATCGCGTCCCCGACCCGAGCCCCGGCGGGCAGCTCACGTAGCCCGGGTGCCGCCACGGCACCTGCGACGTCGACGACGATGGGTACGGTCGTCGGAACGGGCGAGGGCGACCCACCGTGCGAGGGCGCGGCCGTGGTCGGCAGCAGGAGCCCCGCAGCGTCGGCGGGCGGGGCGGCCTCCGCGGGGAGCAGCAGGACGGCGGCTGCCGCCACCGCCAGCAGGAGCGACCCGGCGCCGGCGGCGACGAGGATGCGATCTGATCGGGACACGAAGGCGACCTCCACGGGAGGAGGCGAGCGGGATGGCGCTGCGTCCGAAGCCCGGCGCCCGGGCACTCGACGCCGGGCTCCGGAAGCAGGAGCAGATCCTACGTCGGTGTCCCTTACCGAGCGGTTACTGTGCCGTTACCGGGTGCCGGAGGCGCCGCCGTCAGTCGCGGGGCGTGACCACGTTGACCAAACGTCCGGGGATCTGGATGACTCGCAGCGGCTCGCGACCGGCCAGGTAGCGCTGCACGTGCTCGGACGCGAGCGCCATCCGCTCGATCTCCTCGGCCGGCGTGTCGGGCGTGACGACGAGGCGGTCGCGGAGCTTGCCGTCCACCTGCACCGGCAGCTCGACGGTGTCGGCAGCGGCCAGCTCCGGGTCGGCGACCGGCCACGCCTGGCGGTGGATGCTGTACGGATGGCCGCGACGCTCCCACA
>JAHWJN010000102.1 GCA_019348395.1 Chloroflexota bacterium | reverse complement strand
TCGGCGATGAGCGCCTCGTCCATTGGCTTTGCCCAGCGCGCGTTGATGACGGTGGCCGCCAGGCCATCCGCCTCGAGCTGGTCGGCCACCGCCAGGAGGCGCTGGATGATCGGGCCGAAGCCGACGAGCAGCAGGTCCTCCCCGGTCCGCAGCACCTCGCCCCGGCCCATCGGCAGTGGCTCCCCCACCCGATCGGCCAGATCCTCGCCCGCATCGCGCGGATAGAGCAGGGCGATGGGTCCGTCGTGGCCGAGCGCGGTGACGACGAGATCTCGCATCTCCTGCTCGTCCTTGGGCGAGCCGATGACGAGGTTCGGCAGCCCTCGCATGGCCGGCAGCATGAACATGCCCTGGTGGCTAGTGCCGTCCTCGCCGACGAGCCCGGATCGGTCCAGGCCAAGCAGGACCGGGGCCTCGTTCTGGCAGACGTCGTGGACCAGCCCGTCGAAGGCGCGCTGCGTGAAGGTGGAATAGAGCGCCACGACGGGACGCAGCCCGGCGAGCGCCATGCCGGTGGCGAGCGTCACGGCATGCTGCTCGGCGATCCCGACATCGTGGAACCGCTCCGGAAAGTGATCGCAGAAGCGCTGCAGGCCGGTCCCGGTCGGCATGCCGGCGGTGATGGCCGTGATCCGCGGATCGTCCTCCGCAAGGCGGACGAGCTCCTCGACGAAGGTCTGAGTGTAGGTCTTCGGCTTGCGCTGCGACGCCGTCTCGGCCGGTAGCGGCTCCTCGGTCGGGTCGATGACGCAGAGGTCGATGGGCGGCAGCGATGCGCCGTGGAAGCTCATCGCGTCCTGCTCGGCCGGCGCGTAACCCCGGCCCTTGACCGTCTTCACGTGAACGACCACCGGACCGTCCAGGTCGAAGGCCGCCTCGAAGGCCTTCTCGAGCTCCTCGAGGTCGTGGCCGTCAAGCACCCCGATGTAGGTGAGGCCGATGTCCTCGAAGAACCCGACCTTGGCCCATGACCGCTTGAAGCCCTCCTTCGCCCAGGCGAGGGCACCGAACGCGGGCTTGCCGATGAGCGGGACGCGCGGGAGGGTGCGCTGCGTCGCCGACTTCGTCTCCTGGTAGGCACGCGACAGCCGCAGCTTGTTGAGCCGCGTGGAGAGGCCCCCCACCGACGGGCTGATGCTCATCTCGTTGTCGTTGAGCACGATGAGCAGGGGCCGCCGGACGTGTCCCAGATGGTTGAGTGCCTCGAGGGTCAGGCCCGAGCCCATCGCCGCGTCGCCGACGCAGACCGCGATCCGCTGTCGCCGACCCGGGTCGTCGGCCGGCTTCAGGTCGCGCGCCACCGCCAGCCCGAGCCCGATGCTCACCCCGGTGCCCGCGTGGCCACCGTCGAACACGTCGTGCTCGCTCTCGGTGCGGCGCGGGAAGCCACCGATGCCACCGACTGACCGCAGCGTGTCGAAGCGGTCCCAGCGGTTCGTGAGCAGCTTGTGTGCGTAGGCCTGGTGGCCGGTGTCCCACACGATGCGGTCGTGCGGCGACTGCATGACCCGATGAAGCGCCAGGGTCAGCTCGACCGCTCCGAGCGAGCTGGCAAGGTGCCCGCCCGTCTTGTGCACCGTGCGGATCATCTTCTCGCGCAGCTCGGCCGCCAGGGTCTCGAGCTGCTGCGGCGTCATGCCGTGGATCTGGGTCGGCTCGCGGATGGTCTCCAGCAGAGTCAAGAGCGGCGTGTCCTCGTTCGTGGCCCGATCGAGTATAGGACCGATACGCCCCCGTCGCCGATTCCGACCCATCCCGCGGCAGATCGGGCCGATTCAGGTATCGGCCGGGTAGGCCATCGTGCTCAGCAGCGCGTTCTCCGCCTGGCGCGAGTCGAGGCGGGTGTGCTGGACGATGATCGGCACGTCGGACTCGATGATCGACGCGTACGGCGTGTCGAGCGGAATCGGCTCCGGATCCTCCAGCTCGTTGAACCTGAGGTGGCGCGTGCGCCGCGCCGGAAGGGTGAGGCGGTAGGGGCCGACGGGATCGCGATCCTCGTAGAAGACGGTTATCTCGACATGCGCCTCGCCGTCACCGGTGTTCAGGAGACAGGCGGTCTCGTGGCTCGTCATCTCCGGCTCGGGACCGGTGCTGCCGCTCGGAATCCAGCCTTCGGCGATCGCCCAGCGTCGGCGTCCAATCGGTTCGTTCATGCCGCATTGGTGCGCAGGGTGCGTGCCAGCCATGGCCGGCTGCGCCGTCAGTCGTCGGCGGGCCCGGACGGTGGCTCCGGCTCGGCGCCGACGACTCCCCGCCGTCCGAGCTCGCTGATCTGCAGCTCCGCCTGCCGAAGGCGCGCTTCGCACGCGGAGTGGAGTCGGAGCCCCTGCTTGTAGAGCTCGATGCTCTCCTCCAGGCCGGCGCTCCCCGCCTCCAGCCGCTGGACGACCTGCTGAAGCGCCACGACCAACTCGTCGAAGGGTCGGCCCGCCAGCTCGTCGTCGGACAGGTCGGTGAGCGGGCGGTCGGTCATCGGAGCAGCTCCTCGGTCCCGTCGGCACGGGTGTGCTCGACGCGCGTCTCAACGGTACCGCGCGAGAGGATCACCTGCAGCGGCTGCCCGGCGCTCGTCTGCGTCGAGTCGCGCAGGATGCGACCGTCCGGCGCGCGGGCCACGGCGTACCCGCGCTCGAGGGTGGCCACGGGCGACAGCGTCCGCAACGTGTCGGCGCTGGCCGCGAGCGCGAGACGACGTCGCTCGAGCCGATCGGCGAGCACGCGTCCGCCGCGATCGATGAGGTCGCCGGCCCGTTGCCGCGCGGCGTCGATGTCCGGCGCCAGGCCCGCCAGGGCGCGCCGCTCGGCGTCAACGAAGCGCCGGCGGTCGGCGGCCACCTGCTCCAGGGCGGCGCCGGCCCGATGTCGGAAGCGGTCGAGGATGGCGGGCAGGTGCGTGCCGTCCGGGGTGGCGAGCTCGGCCGCGGCGCTGGGCGTCGGGGCGCGAAGATCGGCGGCGAAGTCGGCGAGCGTGACGTCCGACTCGTGCCCCACGCCAACGATGATCGGCACGGGCGCATCGGCCACGGCGCGCACGACGCGCTCCTCGTTGAACGACCACAGGTCCTCGAGCGACCCGCCGCCCCGGGCCAGGATGATGGTGTCGATGCCCTCCTGCGCGTAGATCCTCCGCAGTGCCCGCTCGATGGCCGGGGCGGCGGTCACGCCCTGCACCACGCTCGGTGACAGCACCAGCTGGACCAGCGGGTAGCGCCGGCGGAGGACGTTCGTGATGTCACGCCACACGGCGCCGACCGGCGAGGTGACCACCCCGATCCGTCGCGGCCAGCGCGGGATCGGTCGCCGCCGGGCCTCGTCGAAGAGGCCCGCCGCCGTGAGCTGGGCGCGGAGGGCCTCGTACCGGGCGTGGAGGTCACCCGCTCCGGCGGGGGTGATCGACGCGACGTAGAGCTGGTACACGCCTTGGGACTCGTACGCGCGAACGCGCCCACGGATGATCACGTTCATGCCGTGCGCGGGACGCACCACGGCACGACCGAGCTCCTCGCGGAAGAGGGCGCACCGAACCTGGCTGTTCGCGTCCTTCAGCGTGAAGAAGCAGTGGCCCGACGCCGGGAACGACGGCTGGCTCACCTCCCCCTCGACCCAGACATCGGCGAGGATCGCATCGGCGTCGAGCAGCGAGCGGACGCGTCGATTCAGGTCGGTGACCCGCAGAATCCGCGGCTCTGCGCGAGGTCCGGGGCGCGGCGGCATCGGCTCGGCATCCACCGGCGGGTTCTCGACGTCGGCTTCCGCCTTCGGGGCGTCGTCCCACAGGGTCGGCTGATCGGCGCTCATTCGAGCCACCTCGCGTCCGTGCCACGGGGCGGAGGTATCGGCCATCGAGGGGCTCTTCGAGTGTCGTCACGTGCACGGCGTGCACCATCCGCGCATTCGCGGGCCACCGGACGAACCGCCGTGGCCGATAGCTCCACGCAGTGCAACAACGGGCCGGGGCCGGCTACTGGACCCGGGTGACGTACTCGCCGGTGCGGGTGTCCACGCGCAGGATATCCCCCTCCTGCACGAAGAGCGGCACCTGCACGTCAAGGCCCGTCTCGACCGTGGCCACCTTCTTCGCGCCGGTGGCGGTGTCGCCGGCGAAGCCCGGCTCCGTCTGGGTCACGACCAGGTCGACGGTCACCGGCAGGTCGACGCCCAGGACCTCGCCCTCGTGCATGGAGAGAAACACCTCGGTGTTCTCCTTGAGGTAGCGAGCATCGTCGCCGAGCATGGCATTCGAGAGCGCGAACTGGTCGTAGGTCTCGGCGTCCATGAAGTGGAAGGCGTCCCCGTCGGAGTACAGGTACTGCGCCTTGCGCTGCTCGACCCGGGCACGGGGCCAGCGGGTGCCCGCCTGGAAGGTGCGCTCGACGATGTCGCCCTTGCGAACGTTCTGCAGCTTCATCCGCACCTGCGCCGAGCCGCGCGCCATCTTGATGTGGCTCCAGTCGAGGACCTTCATGAGCTGTCCGTCCAGCTCGATGATGATTCCCTTCTTGACGTCACCGGTACTGATCAATCGTTGCTCCTGTGATGGTGGGCCGATGGATTCCGCGGATCAGGATACGACGAGGGCCTCACGCGGCGAGTTCGTGAGGAGGCGCGGACCATCGTCGGTCAGGGCCACGATGTCCTCGATGCGGATCCCGGTGATCCCCGGCAGGTAGATCCCCGGCTCGACGCTGAAGACCATCCCCGGCTCCAGGACCTCCGGCCGGCTGCGGCGCACCCACGGTCGCTCGTGGGTCTCCATGCCGATGCCGTGGCCCAGGCCATGCCCGTACGGCTCCACCCCCTCGCGCTCGATCCGCTCGCGCGCGATGCCGTCGAGGGTCGGGCCGTCGATCCCGGGCCCGAGGGCCTCGATGGCAAGGGTCTGGGCCTCGCGGACTGCATCGTGGTAGCGCCGGATCGTGCTCGGAACCTCGCCGATGAACAGGGTCCGCGTCATGTCGGACCGGTAGCAGATCGGAA
>JAHWJN010000101.1 GCA_019348395.1 Chloroflexota bacterium | reverse complement strand
GAGCGGATGGAGATCACCATCGTCGGGACGGAGTACGCCGGCGAGATCAAGAAGTCCGCGTTCACGGTCATGAACTACCTGCTCCCCGACGAGAGCGCGCTGCCGATGCACTCGTCGGTCAACGTCGGCAAGAACGACGACCCGGCGCTCTTCTTCGGCCTGTCGGGCACCGGCAAGACGACGCTGTCGGCCGATCCGGAGCGGAGCCTGATCGGTGACGACGAGCATGGCTGGGGCACCGACGGCCTCTTCAACTTCGAGGGCGGCTGCTACGCCAAGACGATCCGCCTGTCGCCGATGTACGAGCCGGACATCTTCGCCACCACGCGGCGGTTCGGCACGATCCTGGAGAACGTCGACCTCGACGAGGTGACGCGCGAGCTCGACCTCGACTCGGATCGGATCACGGAGAACACGCGGGGCGCCTATCCGCTCGAATTCATCGGTAACGCGGACCCGACCGGCATGACCGGTCACCCGAAGAACGTCGTCTTCCTCACCGCCGATGCGTTCGGGATCCTGCCCCCCATCAGCCGCCTCACCCGTGAGCAGGCGCAGTACCACTTCATCAGCGGCTACACCGCCAAGCTGGCCGGCACGGAGATCGGCGTCACGGAGCCGAGGGCCACCTTCTCGGCCGGCTTCGGGGCGCCGTTCCTGCCGCGCCATCCGGGCGAGTACGCCCGCATGCTGGCCGAGCGTCTCGAGCGGTTCCGCGTACCCGTCTGGCTGGTGAACACCGGCTGGACTGGCGGCCCGTACGGCACCGGCGAGCGGATGCGGATCGACCACACCCGCACCATGGTCCGCGCCGCCCTGCAGGGGAAGCTTGCCGACGTCGAGTACGAGCTGGATCCGGTCTTCGGCGTCGAGGTGCCGCTCCACGTTCCCGGCGTGCCGGACGAGGTGCTGCGGCCACGCGACACGTGGCCCGATCCCGACGCCTACGACGCCAAGGCGCGCGAGCTGGCACGCATGTTCGCCGAGAACTTCGAGACCTACGCCGATGGCGTCTCGGCCGAGGTCCGCTCCGCCGGCCCCCGGGTCGACTGACCGGCCAGCGCGCGACACAGCTGGCGGTCGCGCGACTCGCAGGCTGCGCCCGGGGCGTGCACCACATCGAGTCGACGGGCTGCGACCCGCAATCTACCCCTGCGTCGCACGTTACCGCGTTACGAGGGCCGATGATGGAATGCGGCACGCTCGCCACAAGCCGTCAGCGCGCCAATCGGCCACGTAATGCTCCGGGTACGGAGCAGTTCTCCAGTCGCGAGGCCGCGTCCTGGCTGCCTCAGGCGAATGAGTAGGACGACGAGCCGAAGAAGCGCTCCACCCACTGGTCCAGCATCCACTGCTCAGCGCGCCAGGCGCTCGCCGATGCGGACCTGGTACTCGTGGAACACGAGACCGGACGCGCGCCAGTCAGCTGCCATCCCGCGTCCGACCCACCGATAGTGCCACGGCTCGTACGTGTAACACGCCACGTCCTCCGACCCCGGCGGATAGGTGCGCACCCAGCCATAGCGCCAGGCGTTCTCCGCCATCCAGGCCCCGGCCGGCATGGCGCCCCAGTCGCCGTATTGCCACGGCGGAGTACCGCCGGAGGTGAAGTCGATCGTCGTCCCGAGCTGGTGCTGGGAGTGGCCGGGTCGCGCGCTCGTGTCGAGCGCCTGCTCGTAACCGGCCTGCTCCACCCAGTAGGCGAAGGTGTCGGCCTGCTCCTGGTAGGACCGATATGCCGACTGGACCTCGATGGCATGCCCATCGGCCGCGGCCGCCTCCCGCAACGCGGCGAGATCGGCGATGACGATACTGCGGATGAGCTTGCTGCCTGACACGCCGGTGAAGCCCGCTCCCGATGTCGACACGAGATCGGGCGGCACGTAGTCGGGGCCGACCATGTACGTCCAGTCGAGCACTGTCAGGTGGTGCTGGTCGTAGGACCGGTACGGAGTCAGCCAGTCGCGAACCGTGCAGTAGTCGTCGACGTACAGGTCGTCACCCTGCGTCGGCTCCGGTGTCGGCTGTGGGGTCGGGTCAGGTGTCGGCTCAGGCGTGGGCTGCGGGGGCAGCGTGGCATCCGGTGGACCGGTCAGCTCGATGACCCACCCCACCTCGATCCGATCGGGATCGGTCGCGAGGCTGGGATAGCTGTCGTGGTTCCACGCCTGCAGCTGCTCCACGCTCACGTCGAATCGATCCGCGATATCGCCCAGCGTGTCCCCCGGGCGGACCGTGTATGCCTGCTGAGCCGTCGGCTCGGGCGTCGGCGTGGGGCTCGGTGTGGGCTCGGGCGTCGGCCTGGGAGTGGGTGTCGGACTCGGTGTCGGCGTGGGACTCGGTGTCGGACTCGCTGTTGGCGTCGGCGTGGCGCTCACCGTCGGTGTCGGCGTCGGCGTGGCGCTCACCGTCGGTGACGGGGTTGGCAGCGGCGTCGGCGTTTCCGTCAACGAGGGCGATGTGCATGCGGCGACGCCGAGCACCATCGCCGTCGCCCACGAGGTCAGACGTGTCATCACCGCAGGAGACCGCAAGCGGGCTGCCATGCAGCGTGGGGCTACCGGCCAGCGCGCGACACAGCTGGCGGTCGCGCGACTCGCAGCCTGCGCTCGGGGCGTGCACCACATCGAGTCGAGGGGCTGCGACTCGTAATCTGCTCCCGTGTACGCACGTTACCGTGTCGCGGGAGCCAATGACGGAGTGCGTCACGCTCGCCGCGAGCCACCGACGGGCCAATCGGCCACGTAATGCTCCGGGCAAGGAGCAAATTTCCAGTCGCCCGGTGCGCCGCCCCCTCGTGACGCGCCGCCTCAGCGCGTCAGGATGATGAGCCGAAGAAGAGCTCCACCCACTGGTCCAGCATCGGCTTCGGCGGCTCCGCGGCCGTCAGCTCATCGGGCAGCGGCTGCTCCGCGCCCTCGGGAATGATGAGGATCTCCTCGCCCTCCCGCCCGAGGTTCTCCAGGCGGCGAGCCTCCGCGCTCACGTAGGCGTCGCTGCGGAGGTAGGCCAGCTCACGCTCGAGCTCGGCGTTCTCCTCCTCGATCCGAATGATCTCCGCCTCGATGGCGCGCGCCTGCTGACCGATCTCCCAGTTGGCGTACACCTGCCTCCCGAACTGGGCGGCCAGGAATGCGCCGATGATGACGAGCACCGCAAGCCATGCCATGCCGCCGCGAGACGCGGGCAACTGGACGCGCCGCCGCCGTGCGGTCGGCGCTGGAGTCTCGGTCGTCTCGCCTTCGGTCATCGCCGCGAGTCTAGGGGCGAGTTTTCCACAGCGTCAAACGATTCCGACATGTGAGCTGTCGCATCGGGCCGGGAACATTCGAACAGGTGTGCTAGATTCGCGCCCGAACATCCGTTCGGTTTGGAGAGTCCGGAGGAGCCGATGCTGACCGCCCCCACTACGGCCGACGAGGCGATCGCCGGTCTCCTCGCCAGCCCGGAGATCGCGCCGCTCATCGCGGCGCACCGAGTGCTCGAACCTCGACCCCCACGACATGCGCCGTGGCCGGAGGCGCTCGAGGCGCGCCTGCAGAATGCCCTGCGCCATCGCGGGATCGAGGCCCTCTACACCCACCAGGCTGCCGCCTACGAGGCCGCGATGGCGCGGCGCAACGCGGTGGTGGTGACGCCGACCGCATCGGGCAAGACGCTCTGCTACAACCTTCCCGTCCTCGACGCGGTGGCCAGGAGCCCTGCCGCCCGCGCGCTCTACCTGTTCCCGACCAAGGCGCTGGCGGCAGACCAGCTGGTCGAGCTGCGATCGCTCGCGACGGCCGCCGGAATCGGGCTCAAGACGCACACCTACGACGGGGACACGCCGGCGAACATCCGAAGCGTGGTACGGGCAGCCGGACAGGTGGTGATCACGAACCCCGACATGCTCCATGCGGCGATCCTTCCCCACCACACGAAGTGGTTCAAGCTGTTCGAGAACCTGCAGTACGTCGTGATCGACGAGCTCCACACCTACCGCGGGCTGTTCGGCTCCCACGTCGCCAACGTCATCCGCCGCCTGCGCCGCATCTGCAACCACTACGGCGCCGATCCGACCTTCATCTGCGCCTCGGCCACCATCGCCAACCCCGCCGAGCTCGCGGAGGCCGTGCTGGAGGCGCCGGTCGAGCTCATCGACGACAACGGAGCGCCGGCGGGACGGAAGCACGTGCTCGTCATCAACCCGCCGGTCGCCAACGAGGAGCTCGGCATCCGCGGCTCCGCGCTGCTCACCGGACAGCGGGTCGCGGAACGGCTCATCGGCGGCGGCGTCCAGACCATCGCCTTCGCTCGGTCGCGCACCGCGGTCGAGGTGCTGACCAGCTACCTGCGGGAATCATTCGCCCCCCCGCCGGGCCATGCCCATACGATCCGCGGCTACCGGGGCGGCTACCTGCCGAACGAGCGGCGCGAGATCGAGGCCGGCCTCCGCGACGGCCGCGTCCGCGGCGTGGTGGCGACCAACGCGCTCGAGCTGGGGATCGACATCGGCAGCCTGGACGCGGCCATCAGCGTGGGGTACCCGGGAACCATCGCCAGCACCTGGCAGCAGATGGGGCGCGCAGGCCGTCGCGCGGGCACCAGCCTGGCGGCGCTCGTGTGCTCGTCGGCGCCGATCGACCAGTTCCTGGCCGCCCACCCCGACTATCTCTTCGACCGCTCGCCCGAGCACGGCCTGGTGAACCCCAACAACCTGTACGTGCTGCTGAATCACCTGCGCGCATCGAGCTTCGAGCTGCCGGTGCCGGCGACCGAGCGGTTCGGCATCGATGAGACGCCGACCCTGCTCGACGTGCTGCAGGAGGACGGCTACGTGCGCCGCGCCGCCGACGACCGCTACTACTGGAGCCACGAGAACTTTCCTGCCAGCACCTTCAGCCTGCGCACCGGTGCGCCGGAGAACGTCGTCATCGTCGACACGGGCGGCGAACGGCACCGCGTGCTCGGCGAGGTCGACCTGTTCGCCGCTCCCCTGCTCGTCCATCCGAAGGCGATCTACATCCACGAGGGGGTGCAGTACCACGTC
>JAHWJN010000100.1 GCA_019348395.1 Chloroflexota bacterium | reverse complement strand
GCGCGTAGCCGTCCGGTCGTGGCGGGCTCGGATGCCCAGGACTCCGACGCCCCTCCCGCGGGCTGGCGCCGGCTGCTCGGCACCATGGGCGGCCCGCTGGTCGTCGACGCCGCGGCGAGCTTCGCGATGGGCGGCGTGAACGTGCTGACCGTTCTGATCGCGGTCGACGTGCTGCGCGTCGGCGAGGCCGGTACCGGCTTCCTCCAGGCCGCCACCGGCGTGGGCGGCGTCGTGGCGGGAGTAGCGGGCGGCGCCCTGCTCGCTCGCCGCCTGCGGCTGCCGCTCGTCATCGGTGGAGCGGTGGGTGCCATCGGCCTGGTCTGGCTGGCCGTGTCGGGCGACCTCATGATGGCGATGGTCGCGATCGGCGTCGCGATCGGGGGCCTCTTGCTGCTCGACGTGGTCAACACGACGCTCATTCAGCGGCTCGTCCCCGACGAGCAGCGTGGCCGGGCGATGGGCCTGCTGCAGACCAGCTCCGCGATCGTCTACTCGCTCGGCTCCCTGCTCATGCCGATCGGCGCCGCCGTGCTCGGCGTGCCGTTCGTGCTCACCGCATCGGCGCTGATCGTGGTGGTGGGGGTTGGCGGCGGGCTTCTGCTCTCGCTGGCGGCGCCGACGCCGCAGCGGCCTGAACCGGGCCGGTTGGCCCTCCTCGACCGGCCGATCTTCGCCGGCCTGCCGGCCGGGCGCCTGGAGGCCGCTGCGCGTCGCCTGGTCCCGGTGCCGGTCGTCACCGGGGAGACGGTCGTCCGTGAGGGTGACACGGCGGATCGCTTCTATGTCATCGACACCGGCACCTATCGGGTGACCCGGAGTGAGGACGGGCGCGAGGTCGTCCTGCGCGACCTCGCGTCGGGGGCCGTCTTCGGTGAGATCGGTCTCCTGCGGCGGATCCCACGCACCGCCACCGTGACGGCGACCTCGGACGGTGTCGTCTACGCGCTCGACGCCGATGCGTTCGCCGAGCTGGTCGGCTCCGGCACCGGCCTGAGCACGCGGCTGCTCGACCTGTACCGGGGAGCGCTCAGCCGCTAGCGGTGTGCGGCCTGGGATGCCGGCTGGGGGAGGTGCAGCGCGGCCAGGATCCCGGCGGCGGCGCCGGCGACCCGGTGGACCAGCGGCAGGTTGTGAATGGTCCTCGTGCCGGCGGTTGCGGCACGGCGGGCTTCGTTGATCTCCCGGCGCGCAGCGGCGTGCTCCAGGCGATCTGCGTGACGGCTGACGGCCAGGTCGTAGCTGACGCGGTTCGGTCCGATCATCGTGGCGTTCCTTTCGGCGGTATGGCTGCGGTGCTGGGTTCCATCCTCCGCGAGCCGGCACGCACCCGTGAGCGGCTGGGCGACTGGCCAGGTGTCGAGTCGGCGAAGCGTGCCCTGTCGGCCGGCCGACAGCTCAGTCGTGTGCGTCGCCGGTGCGCAGGCGCCGGTAGGAGTCGTATCGGACCTCGCTCACCGCCCCGGCGTCGACGGCCGCGCGAAGGCCGCAGCGAGGCTCGTGCAGGTGGCTGCAGTCGTTGAAGGCGCACGCGGTGATGTGTTCGCGAAACTCGGGAAAGCACCACGCCAGCTCGGTCGGGGGAATCTGCCACAGCCCAAGCTCGCGGATGCCCGGCGTGTCCGCCACGTAGCCCCCTTGCGGGCCGATCAGCGGCAACAGCTCGGCGTGCGTCGTCGTGTGCCGGCCCTTGTGCAGCGCGTCCGACACCTCGCCGGTGGCGAGCCGCAGGCCGGGCTGCAGTGCGTTCAGCAGCGTCGACTTCCCGACACCCGATGGCCCGGTGATGATCGACAGCCTGCCGGCCAGGCCGTCCCTGAGCTCGTCGAGCCCGATCTGGGCCTTCGCGCTGGTGTAGACGACGTGGTAGCCGATGTCCTCGTACGCGCCGAAGGTCTCGCGGGCGACGTCGACCCCGACCAGGTCCACCTTGTTGGCGACGAGCAGGACCGGCACCTCGCTGTACTCGGCGACGACGAGGAAGCGGTCGATGAGCCGCGGGTTCGGCGGCGGATGATCGGAGGAGAAGACCGGCACCACGAGATCCGGGTTGGCGACCATCACGTCCTCGCGCCAGCTTCCCCGTGGACCCGGCTGGCGGCGACTGAAGCGCCGATGCCGCGACTCCACGGCGTCGATCGAGCCGGTCCCGTCCGGCAGCCGCTCGAGATGGACCCGGTCGCCGATGACCGCGAGGTCGGATGCCTGCCGCTCCTTCTTCACCCGCCCGCGAAGCCGCGCCTCGACGAGGTCCCCCTCGTCCGTCTTCACGGTGTAGAACCCGGACCGCGCGCGGAGGACGAGCCCGGAGGTGGTGCTCATCCGAGGGCGCCCACCGTCATGCCATACAGGGTCTCCTCGCGCTTCGCCACGTCCTCGCCACGCGCCATGCGTCCGTCCCACGGCTCGATCGGGACGCCGAGGCGCCGCAGCCAGGCGCTGCCGGGCCGGTTGTTCGGCGGCAGGTTGACCCGAAGCTCCGACACGTCGGGCAGCCGGTCGAAGGCCTCGGCCAGCAGCATCTCAGCCACCGACGGCTCGTCGGCGAGCAGCGGGCCGATGCGTGGCGCATCGGTCCGAAGGCAGGCGTACCCCACCATCTCGCCCGATCGGTCTGCCGTCACGAGCACCGTGGCCGGATCGTCATGCAGCAGCGCCAGCAGGCCGTGGCGGTCTCCGCCGAACCGGGGCCGGTCGTAGGCCGCGATCTCGCCGACACCATCGGCGCTCCGAAGCGTCACCGACGGATCGCGTCGCAGCGGCAGGTCGCGACGGAGCTGCGTCGTCGCGCTGCGGCCGATACTCGCAAAGCCGTGGCGCTCGTAGAGGGGACGTCCCTCCGAGGTGGCGTTGAGCTCGAGCCGCCGGCAGCCGGCTGCCTCGAGGTAGGCCGTCACCGCCGCCAGGATCGCCGAGCCGATGCCGCGCCGGCGGTGGGCATCGGCGACGATCATGTTGCCGATGAACCCGAGCGAACCGTACACGACCCCGGAGCCGACGCCCGCGATGCCGTCCTCGCTTTCCACCACCAGGCAGCGCGCGAACGGCTGCCCGATCACGATCCGAAGGGCCCACTCGTTGACGCCCCAGCCCACCGACTCGCGCAGGGCGCCGATGGCCGGCACGTCGTCCGGCGTCGCGTCGCGCATCGGGAGATCGTTGGACAAGGTCATCGGCCGGAGTCTATCGGAGGCATCGCCGCCGAACACAGCACCGGGCCGGTAGGATCGGGAGGTGACCGTCTCACCGCGTGACGCAACTGATGTCCTGCTGATCGGCGGCGGGGTGGCCTCAGTCCGATGCGCGCGGGCTCTCCGGAAGGAGGGGTTCGACGGACGCATCGTGCTCGTCGGCGAGGAGCCGATCCCGCCGTACAACCGGCCGCCGCTGAGCAAGGAGCTCCTGCGCGAGGACCTGCCCGACGACCTGGTGCTGGCCGAGCCGGAACGGTGGTACGAGCGACGAGACGTCGAGCTGCGCACCGGCCGACGTGTCGTGGAGCTCGATCTTGATCGGCGCACGGCGGTCCTGGACGACAGCACCGCCATCAGGTTCGATCGATGCCTCCTGGCGACGGGCGCCGAGCCGCGGAAACTGTCGGTGCCCGGTGGCGAGCATGCGCTCCTCCTCCGGACGCTGGCCGATGCGCGACGCCTGCGCGTGGCCGCCACCCGGGCTGGCGCCGGCGCGCGGGTCGTCGTGGTCGGCGGCGGGTTCATCGGCCTGGAGGCCGCGTCGTCCCTGGCGTCGCTCGGCCTGCGGCCGACGGTGGTCGAGCTCGGCGAGCGGCTGTGGTCGTCCTCGCTCGGCTCGAAGCTGTCCGAGTGGGCGATGGGGGTGCTGGGGGACGCCGGCGTGACCGTTCGGCTCGGCGCGGCGGTGACGCGCGTCGAGCCCGGCGCCGCCTGGATCGGAGAAGAGCGGCTGGCAGCGGCGTTCGTCGTGGCCGGGATCGGTGTTCGGCCGCGAGACCGGCTGGCGGCGGATGCGGGCCTCGACGTCAGCGACGGCGTGCTGACCGATGCTGCACACCGGACCAGCCATCCGGCGGTCTGGGCGGCCGGCGACGTCGCGCGGCGCGCGGGCCGACGGATCGAGCACTGGCACGCGGCGCGCGAGGGCGGCGAGCGGGCAGCTCGCTCGATGCTCGGGCTCGAGCCTGGTGCGGATCCGAGCCCCTGGGTCTTCTCCGAGGTCGCCGGCCACGCGATCGACGTCATCGGTGCAGTGGATTCGTGGACCGACGAGCGCTGGCTCCGTGACGGCGTGCTCGCCTACGCGGACGGCGAGCGGCTCATCGGCCTGGCCATCCTCGACGGGGCGATGCCGGTGGAGATGGCTCGGGCGATGGTGACCGTCGGCAATGCACGCGACCCGGCGCTCGCCGCGACCTGAGATTTGTGCCGGCGCTCGCCGCGACTCGAAATCTGTGCCGGCATGCGCGCATTAGAGGGAAACCGGATGCTCGGCACAGCCGAATCCACGCTCGCGACTCACGTTGTCGGGCCGATTCGTCCGGCCAATGTGCTCACCGGCGCGCAGATGGCGAGTCGCGGGGCGGTGACGTGAACGCCCGCACCGAGCGCGCGCAGATTGCGAGTCGCGGGGGACCGAGCCGCGGTTGACCACGCACTCCGTAAGGGGGACAATGCGACCGTAACACCGACCAATTCAGTCGGGATTGTCGTCACCTTCCCGACCCGGAGCCAACGAGGAACGCATGGCCCTTCCGAACCCAGCCTTGACCCAGATCCCCGACAGCTACAAGTACGGCTGGCACGACAGTGAGCAGCCGCCGACGACCTTCCCGAAGGGGATCAACGCCGAGATCGTCGAGCAGATCAGCCGCGTCAAGGGCGAGCCGCAGTGGATGACCGATCTGCGCCTCAAGGCGTACCGGCACTTCGAGGCGCGGCCGCTACCGACGTGGGGCGGCGACCTGACGCCCATCGACTTCCAGGACATCTACTACTACGTCACCGGGAGCTCCGAGGGCGCGGCCCAGTCCTGGGACGACGTCCCGGACTACATCCGCCGCACCTACGACCGGCTCGGCATCCCCGAGGCGGAGAAGAAGTACCTC